>CACZVC010000143.1 GCA_902784545.1 uncultured Ruminococcus sp.
GAAACCGCAAATCATCATGGCGACCGAAGGGAGGCTCATCATTTGCCCGTCAGGGCAATCATCATTCTTTTCGACGTTTGGCGCACAGACATCCTGATTGTAGCAGAGATATGCGGCAAAATACCGGCTGAAATAAGGATTTTGTTCCTTACTCCAGCCGGTTTTCATTAACTGTCCTTAAGAGTACCTCGCATAAGCAAACGGCGGTTTTTTGCCTTTAAATGCAGCACGTTTTTTTGAAATATCGAGCGGATCTTTCATAAGCGGTTTGATCCGACCGCGGCGTCTTTTAACGAAAAAAGTATGATACAGACGTATACAGACACACCGGACAGCTTTGCCCGGAGCAAAAACGTTCATTTTAGTACTTATAAAATTTTACAATCAAACGTCTTAACATTCACAGTCGGTTTGCCTGCCGTCCACACAATCATTATAAGTATGGTCTATAATTATATAAATAATATGTGTTCCGAACGCGCTGAAGACTGAAAGGATATTAAAGAAACACAGAGAATTATGAACGGCAGAAAAAGAATAACGGCTTTATTTATTACGGCGGCAATGGCACTCGGTTCTTTGCCGCTTACCGTCTTCGCCGCCGCTTCCGGCGCGGAAGACAGAGAAAAAGAGCTCGGCGCTCATATAGACTACTCCGACGGCACGGGGACTTATAAAGAGATCGCCGCCGCCGATCTGCTCCGCACGGCGACGGGCATTACGGTAACCCCGGCGGAAAAGGAATATTTTACGATCTGCGATATTACGCTCAGATACAGCGACAACGTACCCGCCGGATCGGTCTCATATCAGAAGGCCGGCGACGGCTGTCTGATAACGGCGTCGCCGTATTCATACAACGCGCAAAACGGCGAAACGGTCAGCTGGATACCGAGATCCGTGACAGTCAACGGAGCAAAAAAATCGTTTACGGACGATACGTACGAGGCTTTATTCACCGGGCTTTCCGACGGGGAGCCGTTTGAAATACTGACCGAATACGCAGCCTCTGTAACGGTGCCGAAGCCGGTACTGACCGCGCTTGCGAACGCCGGATACGAGGAAGGCAAACGCGTGATCGACGAGAAAAAAGCGTACGGCGATTCGCTTGCCGCCTATGAGGCGGAGCGCGAAAGCTATGAATCGGAGTACGCCGCGTATCTTGATAAAAATAACGGATACCGTGCGTATCTGCGCGCTCTTGACCGCTATAACGCCGAAAAGGCTGAATGCTACGCGTATATCGCCGCGAAAGAAAAGTACGAAAACGATTACGCCGCGTGGCTGTCCTACTCCGACGCTTACGAAGCGTACGAAAGGGCGCTTGCCGATTTCGAGGTAAAAAACGCGTACTATACTGAACAGTACGGTCTTTACGCCGAAAGCTACGCAGAGCGCGACGCCTGCCGCGAAAGCATGGAGGTATTGAACAGTATATTCGTGCGCGACTCAGCGGGACACGCCATGTACAGCACGCTTAAAGGCAATACTGTGGCTGAAGTCGTTTCAAGAAAAAAAGAGCTTGTGGAATACGGCGTGAACGAGGAGTATATCGACAACGCCGGCGACGCGACAAACAGGCTGACGGCGGTGCTGACGCCGTACAGCGCTCTTAAAACGGAAAGCGAGCGCTTCTCATACTACCGCGAAAACTACGGCGAGATCAGCAGTCAGTTCACGCGGCTGTTCTCCGCTCTTTATTCGCTTGCAAACACGGCTCTCGTCCGTATGGAGCTTCAGAAGCGGGAAAAGCTTGAAAGATACTATCAGTTCGTCGCGCAGTTATACGTTATAAGCGCGGGACTTGACGATAACGAGACGTTTTCGGATGAATGGAACGTTCGCGGCATCTGTGCCGCCGACGTTCTTGAAAGCGTTCAGATAGTCGAGGACAAAAACGCCTCCGATCCGACGGGGCATGAATATCCCTTAAACGTTGAGCTTCCGGAAAAACCGGTGCGTCCGGAAGAGCCGGAAAAACCGGATAAACCGCAGTTTGACTATACTGAAGAAATACCGGAGCCGTCCGCTCCTCCCACCGCGGTCGATAAGCCGGAAGAGCCGGAAAAGCCTTCGGGAAAGCGTCCCGACGCGCCGGTTTTCACCTCTCATCAGACAGCGCTTGAAAACGGGATAAACGAAGGCACGCTCAAAAAGCGCGCTTTCGGCACACCGCAGTCTTTGACGCTGAAAACGACCGTTTCGCGCACCGCCGTCCCGTCCTCTTACGTTTTCGTCAGCTTCTGCGATCACGACGGAAAAACTCCGCTTTACGGCGAAATGATCCCAGTCGGCGGCGACGTGTCATATAACGGAAAAACGCCGGAGCGTGAGGTTGACGGTAAAAACACATACGTTTTCTCCGGCTGGGTCGATGAAAACGGAGAGCCGGCCTCTTTCACCGATATCCGGAGCGACCGTGTTTTCCGCGCGGCGTATACCGCAGAGCAGATAGGATACAACGTCACGTTTGAATTAAACGGCGAAACGGCCGTCGCGGAATTCGTTTACGGCGACCGCCCGGTCTGCCCCGTTGAAGCCGTCCCGTACGTCGAAAACGGCGTTGAGTATATCTTTGACGGATGGTCTCCGTCTTTGTCGCTCGTTACGTGCGACGCGGTATATACCGCGGTTTACAAGCCCGCGCGCTCTATCTTATATACCGTCGGATTCGTTGATCACGACGACACGGTAATAACCGAAAACGCGTACCGCTTCGGCGACGTCGTGACCGTTCCCGCGGATCCCGCAAGGGAAGACGACGGCGAGTATACGTATACGTTCAAGGGATGGGACAAGGAAATAACCGCCGTAACCGGCGATACGACGTATAAAGCGGTCTACGAGAGAAAAGAGATTAACCCGGAATACGCGTCGGGCGACGTGAACCGCGACGGAGCGGTAAACAATAAAGACGTCGTCGCGCTGTTCAAGGCCGTATCTGTCGGAGATTCCGGATACGACATGATACGTGATTTCAACGGCGACGGCGCCGTAAACAACAAGGACGTAGCGGCGCTGTTCAAATACGTGAGCTTACATTGAACGCGGCTGTTTCAGAATATTACGCTGCAGTCAAAAGCGGCGGTCGCACGCGAAACCGCCTGATAAGAGAGATAAAACATGGATAGAAGAAAACGCATAACGGCATTATTCACGGCGGCGGTACTGTTTTTCAGTTCTCTGCCGCTTATCGCCTCCGGCGCCGCGCCGGGCGCGAACGAGAGAGAAAAAGAGCTTGACGCTCAGATCGATTATTCCGACGGCACGGAACCGTACAAGGAGCTTTCCGTCGCCGAAATGCTCCGCACCGCGACGGGCATCACGATAACCGCGGCGGAAAAGGATTATTTTTCGATCTGCGATATAACGTTCAAATACAGCGACAACGTACCCGCCGGATCCGTTTCCTGCAACAGGACGGACGACGGATTTCTGATAACCGCGTCGCCGTATTCCTACAAGGCTTCAAACGGCGCGACGGTCAGCTGGATACCGAAATCCGTGACCGTGAACGGCTCGAAAAAGACGTTTTCGGGCGAGAGGTACGAGGCGTCGTTTACGGGACTTTCCGACGGAGATACCTATGAGATACTGACGGAATACACCGCCGCGATAACGGTGCCGAAAACGGTGCTTACCGCCGTAGTCAACGCCGGATTCGAGGAAGGACAGCGCGTTATAAGCGAGAGAAAAGCCTATGACGACGCGCTTTCCGCATACGAGCGCGAACAGGATGATTACGAGAAAGAATACTCTCAGTATCTGATAAAAAACAACGAATACAAAACGTATAAAAACGCTCTTGCGCGCTACAACGCCGCAAAGGCGGAATACGACGCATATATCGCCGCGAAGGAGCAGTACGAAAAGGATCTCGCCGCGTGGCAGGCGTATCTTGCGGCATACGAAGCGTACGAAAAGGAGCTTGCCGACTTCGAGGTCAAAAACGCCGTTTACGAGGAGCAGTACAGCCTCTACGCCGAAACCTACGCGGAGCTGAGCGCCTGCCGGAAAAGTCTGGAGGTGCTAAACAGCGCATTCGTGCGCGATTCAGCCGGACATTCAATGTACGCCACGCTTAAAGGCGACACGGTGGCGACCGTCGTTTCCAAACGCAGAGAGCTTGTCGAATACGGCGTGAACGAAGTCGATATAGACAACGCCGGCGGCGCGACGAGCCGTCTCATCGCGGTGCTTACTCCGTATAACGCTCTGAAAACCGAAAGGGAGCGTTTCGCCTACTATCAGGAAAACTACAAAGAGATCAGAAGCCAGTTCGTGCGGCTGTACTCCGCTCTTCACTCGCTTGCAAACAACGCGCTTGTGCGTATGGAGCTTCAGAAGCGGGATAAGCTTGAAAGATACTATCAGTTCGTCGCGCAGTTATACGTTATAAGCACGGGTCTGGACGACGCCGTTACGTTTTCGTCCGGGTGGGACGTCCGCGGTTACAGAGCGGCTGACGTTCTGAGCGGCGCTCAGCTCGTGACGGACCGCAACTCGTCCGATCCCGAGGGGCTGAATTATCCCGAAAACAGCGAGCTGCCGGAAGCGCCGGTCCGTCCGACGGAGCCGGAAAAGGTCGACAAACCCCAGTTCGGCTACACGAGCGAGATAACGGAGCCCTCCGGTCCTCCCGCCGCTGTCGCCGAGCCGAAGGAGCCGAAAAAACCGACCGGGAAGCTTCCCGCGACGCCGGTCTTCACCGCTCAGCAGCTTGCGCTTGAAAACGAGATAAAAAGCGGCGCTTTGAAAAAGCGCGCGTTCAACAGCCCGCAGCCTCTCACGTTCAGAACGACCGTTTCGCGTACCGCCGTATCAACGTCCTACGTTTTCGTCAGTTTCTACGATCACGACAGAAAAACTCTGCTTTACAGCGAAAAGGCTCAGACCGGAGGCGACGTTTCCTACAAGGGAAAAACACCCGAGCGCAAAGCGGACGCAAAAAACACATACGTTTTCTCCGGCTGGGTCGATGAAAACGGAAAGCCCGCTGAGTTCACGAATATAAAAAGCGACAGGATCTTCTATGCTTCCTATACGGCGACGCCGGTAAAATACAAAGTCACGTTTGAACTGCACGGCGAAAAGGTCGGAGCGGAATTCGTCTACGGCGACCGCCCCGTCTGCCCGAAGGACGCCGTCTCATACAGCGAGGACGGCAAGGAATATATCTTTGACGGATGGTCTCCGTCTTTGGCGCTCGTGACCGGCGATATAACGTATAAAGCGCTCTACCGTGAAAACGACGGCAGATTCACCGTATCCTTCAACGTGCGCGGCATTCAGACCGATTACCGTTTCGCGGTGGGCGAAACGCCCGAGCCGCCCGAGGTTCCCGGAAAATACATCGAGGGGATGTATCTGTACGAATTCTCCGGCTGGTCGTCAAAAATAGCGAAAGTCACGGGCAACGTCGTATACACCGCGGAATATTCAAAGACCGTCGCGGCTCCGACCGAACGCAATACCGGCGCGGAGGTGACGGAGAGCGCCGCTTATCTGCTCGCCGACTGTACCGGCAAGGGCGCGGCGGATATTTCAAAGCTCGTTTCATACGCAAAGGACGTGGGAAAGGGCGTCGCATTCAAAAACGGCGAAGCAACTGTATGGTTTCCGGCGGAAGTTCTCTCTTCTCTTGCCGGAGCCGCCGGCTTCGATATGAAATACGCCGGCAAGCAGCTCGAGCTCGCTTTAAGGACCGCTTCCGGAGACGGTCTGCACGTCGACCTTACCGTGCCTGTCAGCTTTGACGGAAAAGACGCGGACGCCGCGCACGTCTTTGAAAACGGCGCGGACGGACAGAAAGAGCTGACACTGCAGTTAAAGGACGGCGCGCTGCTTTTGCACCTGACGGGAAACGACGTTTACACCGTCGCTTTCAGCTATATCATACAGACCGAGAGCGTCGGCGACGGATATATCAGAACCGACCCGAGGACCGCGGAAAAAGGCGAACAGATTACCGTCACGGTGCAGCCCTTCTCAGGCGCTTCGCTCAGTGAGCTGTATATGACCGTAAACGGCGAAAAGACCGTCATAAACGGCGGCTCCTTCGTTATGCCCGACGGCGACGTCACGGTGACGGCGGTCTTTGAAAAGACCGGTTACGTTATAATCTTTTACGACGAAAACGGAAAAGAAATATCGAAACAGATCTGCGCGCACGGCGAAATGCCGGAGCTTCCCGC
>CACZVC010000144.1 GCA_902784545.1 uncultured Ruminococcus sp.
TTATTTCCGAGTCGAATTTTACGGCTTTGAGGACCCTGACGTACAGGGACAGCCGTATGGACCAGACGGAGAGGATAACCTCGCTCGAGGAGCTTTTTGAGGCTGTCTGCCGCGACCGTCCCGAAGCGGTCCTTCATATAAATATTGAAAACGTTCAGGCGGTTGAGAAGACCTCCGCGCTCGCGGCGGAGTACGATATGCGCCGCCGCATAGTTATCCTGAGCGGCACGCCCGACGTTTTGCGCGCCGCCTCCGCGCTGGGATTGGCCGCGGCGTACACCGGCGGTCCGTACGTTTGGGACGGGCGCGACGACGCACAGGCGATAAGCGCGCTCTGCCGCGGTCTGTTATCGTACAATTCCGCTTTTTACGGCGATTTTCCGGGTATGCCGGAGGAGCTTGTGAAGCTCGCGCATCAGAGAGGGCTTACCGTGGTCGCAAGCGGATTTGAAGGCGCGGAAGCCGGCGCCGCTTCGCCGTACGACGGAATATGCGTGAATTCCTCGTCGCGCCTGTCAAAGCTTCCGTCGGGATTGACCGCCGTATGCGACGGCGACGGCAGGCTCACCGCGAAAATAAGATATTACGACGGCACGGAGCTTGACGTAACGGCGCTCTGCGGCATAATCCCGTTTTCCGGCGGCGTCCGTCTTTCGGGCGGCACGGTGTCGGGCGACGGCGTTTTCGCCGTGGTCTGTCCGCAGACGTCCGACGGAGGGGAAAAATACCGCCTCTGTTCCGCGACGGATCGTATCCGACGACAACACACTTACCGTGATAATAATATCCGCGGCTTCCGCCGCGGCGGCGGGAGGCATAATCGTTTTCGGCGTGCTTGCCCATAAAAAGCGCAAAAAAGCCGTCTGATATGCAAAATCACCACAAAAACCGTAAAAAAACCGCGAAATTTCTCCCTTATGTTTAAAATTATTTAATAATAATGTGTTGACAAATCCTGCCTTTTGTGATATACTGACTACAATTGTGTGTAAATTGAGCAATATGCGTATCCGTAATCGAAAGGACGAGAGATGAAAACAGGCGGCGCACCCGAAAAAGATCTGACCGTAGGCTTCAACAGTTCGATGAAGTTGATGAAAAGCGGCGGCGCGGGTACCGTTTATCTCGCGTCGGACTGTTCGCCTTTTATAAAGGAAAAGGTCGTGAAAGCGGCGCAGGAATGCGGCGCGGCGCTCATAACAGACAAGACGATGGCGCAGCTCGGCGCCATGTGCGGCATAGACGTGGGATGCGCGGTATGCGCCGCACGTAACTGAATACGATACATCCGCGTGGCGTTTCCGGCGCTTCGCTCAATGTATAAAACATATTTCCGTATGAAAGGAGGAAATCCATGCCGACATTCAATCAGCTCGTTAAAAACGGCCGTCAGCAAAAGGTGTACAAGTCCAAGGCTCCCGTGCTTCAGAAGGGCTACAACTCTCTGAAAAAGCGCGCCACGGACCAGAGCTCGCCTCAGAAGAGAGGAGTCTGCACCAAGGTCACAACAGCCACACCGAAGAAGCCTAACTCCGCTATCCGTAAGATCGCAAGAGTCAAGCTGGTCAACGGTCTTGAGGCAACGTGCTATATTCCGGGTATCGGTCATAACCTGCAGGAGCACAGCGTAGTTCTCATACGCGGCGGCAGAGTCCGTGACTTGCCTGGTGTACGTTACCACATCATCCGCGGCACGCTCGATACGCAGGGCGTCGCCAAAAGAATGCAGGCCCGTTCGCTTTACGGCGCAAAGAGGCCTAAAAAATAAGCTCACCGCAGGGTGAGAGAGTACAGAAAAGTATTCTTTAATATGCCGGCTTAAATCATACGGAAATGTTTTATAACCGTTTGACCGCCGCATTGACGAATAAATTTTCGAGTACCTGTGAATTCATTATTCTATATGAAGGAGGGAAGCATAATGCCGAGAAGAGGTCAAATATCAAAGAGAGACGTTTTACCGGATCCGCTTTATAATTCCAAGCTCGTAACAAAGCTTATAAACAATATAATGCTGGACGGCAAAAAGGGCGTAGCTCAGAAGATAGTTTACGACGCGTTTGAAATAGTGGAAAGCAAATCCGGAAAAAATCCGCTCGACGCGTTCCAGGCGGCGCTTGATAACATCATGCCGAAGCTGGAAGTAAAAGCCCGTCGTGTGGGCGGTTCGACATACCAGGTTCCTATGGATGTCCGCCCCGAAAGACAGAGGACCCTCGGTCTCCGCTGGCTCACGAGATATTCGAGAGAGCGCAGTGAGAGAACGATGGCGGCCCGTCTGGCTGGCGAAATACTTGACGCTATGAACAATACCGGTTCAGCGGTCAAGAAGAGAGAAGACACTCACAAAATGGCAGAAGCCAACAAGGCTTTCGCCCACTACAAAGTATAAAATTCGGGAGTTGTTCAGTAAATGCCAAGAGAATATCCGTTACAGTTAACAAGAAATATCGGTATAATGGCGCACATAGACGCCGGCAAGACCACGACTACGGAGCGCATACTGTTTTATACCGGTAAAACGCATAAGATCGGTGAAACTCATGACGGCTCTGCAACAATGGACTGGATGGAGCAGGAGCGCGAGCGCGGCATAACGATAACGTCAGCCGCCACGACGTGCTTCTGGCGCGGAAACAGAATCAATATTATAGATACCCCGGGACACGTCGATTTCACGGTCGAGGTCGAAAGGTCGCTCCGCGTGCTTGACGGTGCTGTCACCGTCTTCTGCGCAAAGGGCGGCGTCGAGCCGCAGTCTGAAACCGTGTGGCGTCAGGCCAACAAGTATCAGGTGCCGAGAATGGCGTACGTCAATAAAATGGACATTATGGGCGCCAATTTCTACCGCGTGGTCGACATGATAAGGGAAAGGCTCAAAGCCAATCCCGTTCCGATACAGCTTCCCATAGGTCAGGAGGATTCTTTCGTAGGTATCATTGACTTGATGGAAATGGTCGCCGACATAAACTCCACCAATGACCAGGGGAAAGAAGTCATAATTGAAGATATCCCCGCCGATATGCTTGACAAAGCCAAAGAATACCGTGAAAAAATGGTCGAGGCGATAGCGGAGACCGACGATGGTCTTATGGAAAAGTTCATATCGGAGGAGGAGATCACCGTACCCGAGCTCAAAGCAGCCCTGCGCCGCGCCGTCATAGCGAACGAGATCATACCCGTATGCTGCGGCACGTCGTTCAAGAACAAGGGCGTACAGAAGCTGCTCGACGCGATAGTGGACTATATGCCCTCGCCGCTTGATATACCGGCGATAAAGGGCACCGTCCCCGGAACGGGCGAGCCGGCGGAGCGCCATCCGAGCGATTCGGAGCCGTTTTCCGCACTTGCTTTCAAAATAATGACGGACCCGTACGTCGGAAGGCTCTGCTTCTTCAGAGTTTACTCCGGCACGGTCGAAGCAGGTACGACAGTTTATAACTCCACAAAAGGCACGCGCGAGCGTATGGGCAGACTGCTTCAGATGCACGCGAACGACCGCAAGGACATAGACTGCTGCTACTCGGGCGATATCGCCGCCGTCGTGGGCATAAAGAACACGACGACCGGAGATACGTTCTGCGACGAAAAGAATCCGATAATACTTGAAAGCATGGAATTCCCGGACCCCGTTATCCGCGTCGCCATCGAGCCCAAGACCAAAGCCGGTCAGGAGAAGATGGGCATAGCTTTATCGAAGCTCGCGGAGGAGGATCCGACGTTCCGCACCTATACAGACGAGGAGACGGGACAGACGATCATCGCGGGTATGGGAGAGCTTCATCTTGAAATCATCATCGACAGATTGCTGCGTGAGTTCAAGGTCGAGGCAAATATCGGTAAACCGCAGGTATCGTACAAAGAAACGATCACAAAAGCTGCGTATTCCGATACGAAATTCGCCCGTCAGTCCGGCGGACACGGCCAGTACGGTCACGTCAAGATCAATATCGAGCCGAACGAGAAGGGCAAGGGCTACGAATTCGAGAGCAAGGTCGTCGGAGGCGAGGTTCCGAAGGAATATATCCCCGCGGTCGACGCCGGTATACAGAGCGCGCTGCAGTCGGGCGTTTTAGCCGGCTACAACGTCGTCGACGTAAAGGTCTCTCTCATGGGCGGTTCGTATCACGAGGTCGACTCGTCCGATATGGCGTTCAAGATCGCCGGTTCCATGGCGATAAAGGACGCTTTGAAGAAAGCCGATCCGGTGCTTACCGAGCCTATCATGAAGGTCGTGGTCATCACACCGGACGAGTATTACGGCACAGTTTTGGGCGATCTCGCTTCAAGACGCGGACAGGTGCAGAATACCGAGAATCTCACGGGCTCCGTCGAGATAACCGCTTTCGTACCGCTGTCCGAGATGTTCGGATACGCGACCGATCTTCGTTCCTGCACGCAGGGCAGAGGCAACTATACAATGGAGCCGAGCCATTTCCAGCAGGTGCCGAAGAGCATTCAGGACGACATTATCTCCGGCAAGCGGAGATAACGCGATAATAAAAGAATAATTAAAATTTTAAAATGAAACGAAGTTTCAAATCAAGGAGGAAATAACAATGGCAAAGCAAAAGTTCGAAAGAACAAAAGAGCACGTCAACATTGGTACCATAGGCCACGTTGACCACGGCAAGACCACCCTTACCGCAGCTATCACCAAGGCTCTCGGCTTAAAGAACGGCAACGTTGAATTCATGGCGTACGACCAGATAGACAACGCTCCCGAAGAAAAAGCAAGAGGTATCACAATCAACACCAGACACGTTGAGTATGAGACTGACAAGCGTCACTACGCGCACGTTGACTGCCCCGGGCACGCTGACTATATCAAAAACATGATCACCGGCGCGGCTCAGATGGACGGTGCCATACTGGTTGTTGCCGGTAACGACGGTCCTCTGCAGCAGACCCGTGAGCACATCCTGCTCGCCCGTCAGGTCGGTGTTCCCGCTATCGTCGTTTTCATGAACAAGACGGACCTCGTTGACGACCCCGAGCTCATCGAGCTGGTCGAAATGGAGATCAGAGATCTTCTTAACGAGTACGATTTCCCGGGCGACGAGATCCCGATAATCAAGGGTTCCGCCCGTGACGCTCTCGAATCCCCGTCGACTGACCCCAACGACCCCGTATACGCTCCTATATACGAGCTTATGGACGCCGTTGACAACTATATCCCCACCCCCGACAGAAAAGCCGACCTGCCGTTCCTTATGCCGGTTGAGGACGTATTCTCCATCACCGGACGCGGCACCGTTGCTACCGGTAGAGTAGAGCGCGGCACCGTCAAGATGGGCGACAACGTTGAGATAGTCGGTCTTTCCGAAGAAAAACGCTCCACCGTTATCACCGGTGTTGAGATGTTCAGAAAGCTTCTTGACTCCGCTCAGGCAGGCGACAACATAGGTCTGCTTCTCCGCGGCATCCAGAAGAAAGAGGTCGAAAGAGGACAGGTCATCTGCAAGCCCGGCTCCATCCATCCGCACACCAAATTCAAAGGCCAGGTCTACGTTCTGACCGAAAAAGAAGGCGGCCGTCAGAAACCGTTCTTCCCCGGCTACAGACCCCAGTTCTATTTCAGAACCACCGACGTTACCGGCGTTATCGGTCTGCCTGAGGGCGTCGATATGTGCCGTCCCGGCGACAACGTAGTTATGAACGTTGAGCTTATCACCCCCATCGCTATCGAAAAAGGTCTCCGCTTCGCTATCCGTGAAGGCGGCAGAACCGTCGGTTCCGGTGTTGTTACCGAGATAGACGGCTGATTTATCAGTCTATAACTCAATAAAACTGAATAATATTATTTTCGGGGGAGTTGTTTTACAACTCAGGTGAAATTCCAAACCGGTGGTACAGCCCACTAACAGCGAAAGCTGCCGAGCAGGTGTGATTCCTGCGCCGACGGTTTTGGAAATGCTGAACAAGCCGCCGCACTCATCTTGACGCATCTTTTACCGTCTGATTTCGCCAAAAAAACTTGAAGTACCACAGTACATCGTCGTTTTTTCGGCTTCCTCATACGGAAAAATCTGTTGTCAATCTGTGCACTTCGGCTCATTCATCATTTCCTCAGTCCGGATGAGAGAAAATAATTGCACGTTGTGCAAAGAAAGGTTTTTAAAGCCCCCGATTTTTTCGGGGGCTTTATTTTGAATATGAAACTTACAGATACTAAATGCCCGCGCTGCGGAGCAGATCTCAGAATCGACGGATCGGTTGAAAAAGTAAAGTGCGAATACTGCGGAACGGAGTTTATCGTTACCGGCGACAACGGTACGGCTTTAAAAAACAATAATACTGTAAAAATAAGCAAAAAAAGACGGATAATAATGTATAAGCTCGTTATAACCGCTATTATGTCGGGACTTGCGGCTATATTGATGCTCCCGATATTTGAAATAGCGCTTCCGTTCATGCCGCCGTATATCAAATTCGACTTTTCGGACTTTCCGGCGCTTTTTGTGGGCGTTACGGCCGGTCCGTTATGGGGCGTTTTGGTATGCCTTGTCAAAAATCTTATCCATATACCGCTCGGAAGTACCGGCGGCATAGGAGAGATCGCCAATTTTGCGATAGGCGCGGTTTACGTTCTCACCGCTTCGTTCATACATCTGAATATCAAAAAACGCGCGGGTATGATCGTCGGCGGCGCGCTCGGGTCGCTCGCAATGGCGATCGTCGCTTTTCCCGTAAACCTGTTCATCGTTTATCCCGCGTATACGCGCATTTATTTCGGCGGCTCCGTCGAATCCGTCGTCGGCAC
>CACZVC010000145.1 GCA_902784545.1 uncultured Ruminococcus sp.
CTCGTCAAGCTCGACGACCGAAAACACGTCGAGATACGCCGCGTCGATCCTTATCCCGAGCCGTTCAAACTCGTCGTAGTTGCGGCGGACGTAATCCGGTGCAAGCTCCGAGCACAAAAACGTCTGTCTTCCGCCGTTCCATACCGAAAAATACGGATGGCCGCCGTCGCCGTACGTCAAAACCTCGTCCATACTGAAATCGGGGTTGTCGTAGTAATAATCGCGGTACTGGTCGTGTATTCCGAAGATGTAGCCAAGCTCGCGGCACGTATCCGACAGACGGCGCATACCCTCAACGCCTCCGGCCTCCTCGTGCGGCGGGAACGGCGACGGATGCAGATTGTCGTAACCGTGCTTTCCCCAGCCGTCAAAATGCGTGTACGCGCGATCGAGCCCGAGCGATTTAAGCCGCCTCAACTGCTCCGCTCTTTCGTCAAAGGTCGTATAATTATCGTTGTTCTCCGGGTGATCCTTGTCGTAGAACATGGATTCGGGACTGATATGCGCGGCTATGCCCGAATGTATGACCGGAAGACCGATAAGGTCCTTTACCGCGGGATTCCTTACCTCTTTTTCGGCGAGCGTCACAAGTCCGCCGCGCTCTTTGACGTACTGCCTGTAACACTTGGCGATAACGTTATGGTCGCATTTTTCGCGGAAGCAGTAACGCATTTTCCTCGTATAGCCCATCACGCCGAGCGTTGTGAGCCACGCGGGGCAGATATCGTCATTATCCGGTATATATTTCGCGTCGAACGGCGTTTCAAATATCGCGGTGTAGCCGGAGCCGTCACGCACCTGCCCGAATATCGGCATATAAGCGTCGCGCTGGAACACAAGCCCCGTTTCGACGACGACAGGCTGTCCCGCGGGTATGATAGTCCCCTGCATACGCGAAAGCACGGTATAGCCGTGACCGGGCGCGGCGTTCAAACCGAACGCGCCGGGATATACTGTATATCCGATAAAGCCCTTTTTGTCGCCCTCGATATTTACGCTGAAAACGACGTCGCCGGTGCTTCTGTCGACGCCCGCGTGTGCCGTCGCGACGATATCGGGGTCGGAAAAGCCGGTGTAAACGATCTTCAATATATCGCCCGTGCCGGAATGAAACGGCTCGGCGTATGACGGCGCCGGAAACTCCTCATCGACGCCGTCCGCGCGGCGGATATACGGCTTTTTGTTTATCTCCCACAATAATCCGTTATCGAGCTCTACGGTAAAACGCTGTTCAAACGGATACGCGGTAAACGTAAGGCCGCCGTGCTTTGACACGAATTTCTCCATATTAACACCTCCGTGCAATACTTTTTTTCATTATATATCAAAAATGTAAACGTTTCTACATAACAGGCATTGTTTTTCATATTTTTATAACATTATTTATATATAAATTCGTTGATTTATGCGAATAAAACGGTTATATTAGATTTGATCAAATCAATTAAGGAGAATAAAAATGAGATACAACTACAAAACGGAAACAGTCTGCTCGCAGATGATAAGCTTTGACATAAACGGCGACGTTATATCGAACATAGAATTTCTGGGCGGCTGCAACGGCAATCTTAAAGCCATATCTAAGCTTGTGAACGGCTGGACGGTAGACAAGATAGAAAGCTATCTGAAAGGAAACACCTGCGGGTATAAAAACACCTCCTGCGCGGATCAGCTTGCAAAAGCGGTGCGCGCCGCATATAATGATACAAACAAATAAAACCGAGGCTTTAAATGGACAGAAGCAAAAAGATAGTTAAAACGAGTATCGTCGGCATTATCGTAAACATCGTCCTCGCCGCCTTCAAGGCGTTCGTGGGACTTGTTTCCGGCTCCGTTGCCGTGATACTGGACGCCGTCAACAACCTGTCCGACGTTTTATCGTCAGCCATTACGATAGTCGGAACAAAGCTTTCGACAAAAAAGCCTGACAAAAAGCACCCTTACGGTCACGGAAGGGTGGAATACATAACGTCGGCGATCATTTCGTTCATCGTTCTGATAACCGGCGTTTTGTCGCTTAAGGAATCCATCGGAAAAATAGTCGAGCCGCACAAGGCGGAATACAATATCGTATCCATCATCGTTATCGTCTCCGCGATAGCCGCGAAGATAGCGGTGGGGATATACTTTAAGAACAGCGGCAAAAAGCTGAACGCGCAGGCGCTTATCGCATCCGGTACGGACGCGATGTCCGACGCTCTGCTCTCCGCCGGCACGCTCGTCGCCGTGATCGTCAATATGACCATGCATTGGACGATCGAGGGATATATAGGCGTTATCATCTCCGCTTTCATTATCAAGACGGGTGTTGAGATATTGAAGGACACGTTCGACAGCATAATAGGCGAAAGGGCGGACACCGAGCTGACGGATAAGATAAAGGCTAAATTATGCGAATACGAGGACGTTTACGGCTGTTACGATCTTACGCTTCACAACTACGGACCCGAGCAGATAATAGGCTCCGCGCATATCGAGGTGCCTGACGATATGAGGGCGGATAAGATACACCGGCTTACAAGAAAAATGTCGGCGGATATCTACGGCGAATTCGGCATAGTATTAACGATAGGCGTATACGCGGTCAATAAAAGCGATGAGGCGGAAAAGGTAAAGGCGTATCTGATGAAGGAGGCTTTGAGCCACCCCGGCGTGCTTCAGATACACGGCTTTTATCTTGATACGGAGAATAAATCCGTAACGTTCGACCTCGTGACGGATTTCAAGGCGGACGCGGACGGGATATGCGAAAAGATAACGGACGCGATGGAAAAGGAATTCCCGCAGTACACATATCACGCCGTGCTCGACTCCGATTACAGCGATTGAGAGGTGCTTTATGAAAGACGAAATAAAGCTTGAGGATCAGCTTTGTTTTTCGGTTTACGCCGCTTCGCGTGAGTTGATAAAGCGGTACGGCGCATATCTTAAAGGGACGGGGTTGACTTATACGCAGTATATAACTCTCGTACCGATATGGGAAAGCGGCTGCGTGACGGTCAAAGAGCTTTGCAAAAGACTGCATTTAGACAGCGGCACGCTTACGCCGGTGCTTAAAAATCTCGAGGCGAACGGATATATAAAAAGGACGAGATGCGAAAAGGACGGGCGGCTTCTTACGATCGAGATAACGGAAAACGGCAGAAAGCTTCAGGATGAGGTAAAAAAACTGCCGGATCCGCCGTGTCCGGACACCGGACTTTCGCAGGATGAAACGGATAAGCTGCGCTCGCTTTTGCACAAACTGCTAAACTCGCTTGAAGAATAGCGTTTTTTTGCAAAAAAACTTGACTTTTTTTCAAAAACATATTGACAAAACGGCTTTTTTGTGATATATTGTTTAGGCTGAATTCAAGCGTTCGGGCTTTTAGCTCAGTTGGTTAGAGCAACCGGCTCATAACCGGTCGGTCCGGGGTTCGAGTCCCTGAAGGCCCACCATAAAAAAGCCCGGAGCATTGTCTCCGGGTTTTTCATTTAGGGGTATAGTTCAGTCGGTAGAACACCAGTCTCCAAAACTGGGTGTCGTGGGTTCAAGTCCTTCTGCCCCTGTAAATACAAAAGGGTACCAACGGTACCCTTTTGTATTTACTGACGCACATAGTCAGAAGGACTTGAACCAGCGTTAAGAAAACGCCATGTTATGGCGTTTTTAGCGGTGACTAAAGAATTTTGCAAGGCACGCACTTTCAAATCTGTACAAATTGCCTTGCAAAATTCGAGAACAAGTCCTTCTGCCTTGCTTGGATTTTGCATTTATTGAAGCTCCCTCACGGAGGGAGCCTTATTTTGTCGGCTTCGCCGACACCGACTTTATTCTTTTTTCTTTTTTATTTATTATTTATTCTTTTATTCTCTTCCGTCATCCCTCCCGCGCTTTATCATTTCTCATAAAGCTCCGGGCATTCTTCTCCGGCTCTGTACGCTCTTATATATTCGCAGAGCCATTTATAATACGTATCGCCGTGGCCGCCCTCCATAGGCTCTATATCTCTGCTGTGCTCGATATCGAAGTTATCGGTAAAGGCGTAGCCGATATCCGTTTTCAAAAGCTGGGCGCACCATTCGTTCCACCACGTTACGGTCACTATTTTCGGGTGGACCTTGAACGCCGCCTGCCACTGCTTGTTCCAGAATTTTCCGCCGTCTCTGCCGTGAGCGGTGGGCAGCGACATATACGTTTCCTGAGTTGCGACGCACGTCGTTATATGCTCGGGATTTTTGCTTTTATCGTACGATACAGTCTTTGAGTTATCTATTTCGAGATAGCTCCACTGATTCGCCCTTGCTTTGCCTCTCAGACCGTACATACTGCGGACTGTGAACTTATCGGTCTTATACTTATTGTTCCACTCCCAGTTCATAATAAACGGCTTATCGTTCCAGTATACGAAGCAGTCCGCCCATTTTTCGACGCCCATAAAGTTATCGTAAATATGGTCGAACATATTCTCGCTTCCCATCCAGAAAACGACGTAGGGTGTGCCGAGCCCTTCGGCTCTCATCTCCATTATCGTATCGAGGAGCGCCGTCGACGGTTTGCCGATATAGCTTGACCAGGTGGACGTGCCGGGATCGTATCCGGGCGCGGTCGCGTAGGTGTAGTCGAGGATTATGAAATTGACTCCGGCGTTATATAACAGAGTCATATTGTTTCTGATTGCGTCCTTATCCGTGCTTCTGTAATAACCCTGCGC
The DNA here is from genome assembly GCA_902784545.1 of uncultured Ruminococcus sp. Classification (GTDB taxonomy): domain Bacteria; phylum Bacillota; class Clostridia; order Oscillospirales; family CAG-272; genus UBA1248. Next base: position 4,695 of record CACZVC010000145.1, read on the forward strand.
GGGCTTTGCCCAGTAGTGGAACGCGGGCGAGGCGTTGTGCTGATCGTTCTTTGTTCCGAAGCCGTACTGCGCGGAAAAGCCGTATTTTTCCTTAAGCTCGGTTACGTTCAGCGCTGAGCTTATCTTTCCCTCGCCGTCGCCGTGTATGGCGTTGAACCACATAGTGTAGCAGATGCCTATAACGTCGTTTTTATCGGTTATGTCAAATCCGAGCTTATTATCGCCGACGGGCGTCGCCTTTACTGTCGTTTCGTGCTTTTCGACTCCCTTTGAACACTCGTAAACCGCCATTTCGTTTATCTCCAATCCTCCGCCTCCGTGGACGAATATACTGTAATGACCGCCCTTTACCGAATTCATATCAAACGCGCCCGAGTATATTTCCGCGTCCCCGCCGTCGTATACCGTGACGGTCTTGTTTTGGCATACGACGCGCAAAACGACGGTATCTTTAAGATACACCGTTATCTTTTTGTCGGCGGTGCAGACAACGTCGAGCGTCGTTTCGCCGTCCATCAGCGCTTTATCGACCGTAACGAACGCGTTGGCGGTCGGCCATTTCCAGTTTGCGCCGTCAGCGGCGTAAACGTATATGCGCGATTCCTTATCGTTGAAGGAGAGCCACACGCCGTCGCCCGGTCCGTCCGGTATCTTGAACGTGAAGTTATCGACGAAGCAGCCGATATAACCGCAGAACCACGCGCCGTCGCCGTTTGAATGAAAGTCGAGCGAGGCGGACAGCTGAGACTGCTTGCTGTCGGCGTACGATACGTTGACGTCGGGTCCCCACGTCGTCCAGCTGCCTGAAAAATGCGAGGCTTCAGTTTCTGAATACGGTATATACATTTTGCCGTCGATGATGCCGGCTATACCGGCGGCGCGCGGTATCGCTTTGCCGCCGCAGGTTATATCATCCTCCGAAAAATCGGAATAAAACGAGGTTATAACGCCCTTGTCGTCCTTATTTACCTTTTTGCCGACGTTTTCGTCGGGAAATTCGGGTATAACGGTGTCGACCGTCACTTTCTCGTAATTGACCTTGCCCGCGTTGAAGCCCTGCGGCTCCTCGGGCTGTTTTTCCGTTTCCGTCTCCGTTTCCGTCTCCGTATCCGTCGCAGGCTCGGTTTCGGTCTGCTCCGCAGTCGTTTCCTCAGCAGTCTGCGCCTCGGTTTCAGTCGACGCAAAAGAGCCGGTGCAGGACTGCAAAAACAGCGGTAAAAACATCAGTAAGGATAAAAATATTGATATCACTGCTCTTTTTTTCATAGTCTTCTCCTTTATAAAGAAAGGCCGTTTTAACGGTCTTTCAGCTTATATATATTTCTCCGTTATCGCGTCCATTTTATCCTTTTTGGCTATCATATCGGCGGCGAGGGCGATCTGGCATCTCGTGCGGACGATATTATGCTCGGGATAATTGAGCTTGAAATACT
>CACZVC010000146.1 GCA_902784545.1 uncultured Ruminococcus sp.
AGCTCTTTTTTTATAAGCTCGCCTTTTTCCGCGACGCTGTTCATAAGATCGTCCGTCAGCTGTAATAAAACGTAATTCGCCGCGGCGCAGCTTACCGGGTTTCCGCCGAAGGTGGAGCCGTGGTCGCCGAAGCCGAGCGTATACTGCACTTTTTCCGACAGAAGCGTCGCTCCGAGCGGAAGACCTCCGGCAAGCCCCTTTGCGGTCGATACGATATCCGGCTTTATGCCGTAATTCATATAGCAGTACATTTTGCCGGTCCTGCCGTTGCCCGTCTGCACCTCGTCGACTATCGTCAGGATCTTGTGGTATTCCGCGAATTCAAACAGCTCGTGAACGTATTTTTCATCAAGCGGAACGACACCGCCCTCGCCCTGTATACATTCTATCATGAACGCCGCGACCTTGTATTTGGCGGCTATCGCCTCAAGCTCGTATATGCTTTCAGCCGTTGCGTGTACGAAGCCGGGCGTAAGCGGCTGGAAATCCTCGTGGAATTTCGGCTGACCCGTGGCGGCGAGCGTCGTCAAAGTTCTGCCGTGAAAGCTGTTGTTCAGCGTCACTATCGTGTAATGCTCGCTGTCCTTCGTTTCCGCCGCGTATTTACGCGCGGCCTTTATCGCGCACTCGTTCGCCTCCGCGCCGGAATTGGAAAAGAAGACCTTTTTGTAACCCGTGCGTTCGCACAGCTCCTTTGCAAGCAAAGCGCACGGCTCCGTGTAATAAAGATTCGACGTATGCTGTAATTTCATCAGCTGAGCGGTCACGGCGGCTACCCAGCCGTCGTTCGATACGCCGAGCGAGTTTACGGCGATGCCGGAGCCTAAATCAATATATTCCTTTCCGTCCGTACCGTAGAGATACGAGCCTTTTCCGTGCGTGAATTCGACCGGAAAGCGGTTATATGTGTTTGCAACATATTGTTTATCAAGTTCTGTAATACTCATTATTTTATACCTGTTATCGTGGTGCCGGGACTTTCGTCCGAGCATAGATCGTTCAATACCGAATGAGGCGCGCGGCCGTCGATTATGACGGCGTATCTGACGCCCAGCGACAAAGCCTCGGCACAGCATTCCGTTTTCGGTATCATACCTCCGGATATCACGCCGATCTTTTTCAACTCCTCCGTTTCTTCGGGGGTTATCCTTCGTATAAGCGAATCCGGGTCGTCCTTATCCGCCAGTAATCCCGGCGTGTCGGTCATAAGCACGAGCCGCTCGGCGCCGAGCGCTCCGGCGATACGGGCTGCGGCTGTGTCGCCGTTTATATTGTAGACCTCGCCTTCGCCGCCGCATCCGACGGTCGATATTACCGGGATGTAGCCGAGCGCGAGCATATCGGATACGATTTTTATATTTACCTTTGTTACTTTGCCGACGTAACCGAGCTTTTTATCAAGCGTTTCGGCTTCTATCAGCTTTCCGTCGATGCCGGACAGACCGACTGCACATACGCCCTTTTCCTCTATCATTTTTACAAGAGTTTTATTGACCTTACCGCATAAGACCATCTGCACTATATCGACCGTCTCCCTGTCCGTTACGCGCAGACCGTTATAAAACTCCGGCTTTTTATTGAGCTTTATCATAAGCGCGCTTATTTCGGGACCGCCTCCGTGTACGAGAACGACTTTGACACCGGCTTTGTGAAGCTGTACGAGATCGGATACGACCTGTTCCTTCAACGCCTCGTCCTTCATCGCGCTGCCGCCGTATTTTACGACGACGGTTTTGTTTACGTAATCGGTAATCATGTGCGGTAATCTCCGTTTATCCTGACGTAATCGTATGTAAGATCGCAGCCCCACGCCGTAGACGAAAATTCTCCGTCGTTAAGATCTATCAGTATATCGATCTCGGATTCGGAAAGCACGGTTTTTGCGAATTCCTCCGAAAAGTCGACGCCGTGGCCGTCCTTGCATACCTGCACGGTCCCGGCTTTGCTTTTGAAATAAACGTCGATCTTGTTTATGTCGACGTCCGCGCCGGAATAACCTATGGCGCACAGCACGCGCCCCCAGTTGGCGTCCGCGCCGAACATCGCGGCTTTTAAAAGAGAAGAGCAAATAACGCTCTTCGCCGTTTTCTGCGCGTCAGTCAGCGTTTTGCCGCCCGTTACCGAGCATTCGAGCAGTTTTGTCGAGCCTTCGCCGTCGCCCGCTATCATACGGCAGAGAGCCACGGTGACGGTGTTCAGCGCCTCCATGAATACGGTAAAATCTTCGCCTGCGTCGGATATTACCTTGTTATCGGCAAGACCGTTTGCGAGAACGACGACCATATCGTTCGTCGAGGTGTCGCCGTCGATACTCAACATATTGAAAGTCTTCGTTATATCGCTTGACAAAGCCTTCTGCAGCATCTGCGGGGAGATGTTGACGTCTGTCGTTATAAAAACGAGCATCGTCGCCATATTCGGGTGTATCATACCGCTGCCCTTGGCGATACCGCCGATCCTGCATATCTTTCCGCCGAGTTCAAATTCGACCGCTATCTCTTTTTTCACCGTGTCCGTCGTCATTATGCCCTCGGCTGCCGCGCCGCAGCCGTCCTCCGATAAAGCCGCGACAAGCGGTGGGATGCCGTTTTCAAACGGCGCGATGTCTATTTTCTGCCCTATGACGCCGGTCGAAGCGACGACTACGTCGTACGGATCGATATTCAGCTCTTTTGCAAGCAGCGCGCACGTTTTTTCGGCTATTTCCGCGCCGTTCTCGTTGCAGGTGTTGGCGTTTCCGCTGTTGCAGATTATCGCCTGCGCCGTGCCGTTTGACAGGTGCTTTTTATTGAGCATGAGCGGCGCGCCCTTTACGAGGTTTGTCGTATAAACCGCCGCGGCGGACGCAGGGACCTCGCTGTATATCAGAGCCAGATCCTTTTTTGATTTGTTGCGGCGTATACCGCAGTGAACTCCGCTCGCCTTGAATCCCTTTGCCGCGCAAACTCCGCCGTCTGTAAATTTCATATTATCAATCCCTCTGTTTCTTTAACGTTGAGTATTATATTCATATTCTGTATCGCCGCGCCGGACGCGCCCTTGCCGAGGTTGTCGAAAACGGAGACGAGCACGGCTCTTTCACCGTTTCCGTAAACGTAAACGCACATACCGTCCGTGCCGGACAAAGCGTTTGAGGCGATAAAGCCGTTTTCCGATACGTCGCGGTATCTTATAAGTCCGTCTGCGTATATTTCCGAATAGAGCTTTTTCACGGCCTCCGTATCGCAGTCGAAAACCGGAACGCTTACCTGCATACCGCTGTAATACGGAGCGACCGTCGGGCAGAACACGGGAGCCTTTGAAAGTCCGCATATCTTCTGCATTTCGGGCAGATGCTTGTGGTACTGCGTCAGCCCGTACTGCCTCGGAGAATCGAGCGCTGAGGCTCTGTTATCGCTTTCATATTCCGCTATCATCTTTTTTCCGCCGCCCGAATAACCGGTCATGGAAAAACAGCCGTAATCCCCGTCTTTATCTAAAAGTCCCGCGGATACGAGCGGAGCGACAAGAGCGATGAATCCGCTTGCGTGACAGCCGGGATTTGCGATTTTGCGCGAGTTTTTTATTTTTTCACGCTGTCCTTCAAGCTCCGGCATACCGTAGACCCAGCCCGGCGCGGTACGGTGCGCGGTCGAGGTGTCTATTATCACGGTGCCGTCGGCAAGCGCCGCCGCCTTGACCGCCGCTTCGTCCGGAAGGCAGAGGAACACGACGTCGGCTTTGCTCATCACCTCCGCCCTCGCGCTCTCGTCTTTTCGCATATCGTCCGCAAGCGTTATGATATCTATATCTTTTCTTTCCGACAGTCTGTCGGAAATTTTCAGCCCCGTCGTTCCCGCGGCGCCGTCGATAAATACTTTTGCCATTTTACGCCCCTTGAATATTATAAGCGTATTATACATCTTTTTGCATAAAAAGTCAATAGTATTTTATAAAAAAATAAAAATCCGCATATTTTATGCAAAACAAGCGCATAAAAACGGATTTTTGTGTATTTTTCACAATCGGCGTATCACGACCGTATTTCGATGAACCAGCGCGGCTCCTCATAAAACAGAAAAATGTCTTGCTTGCCTATGCTGCATATATAGCGCGTGCCCTGACCGCCGGCGCGAAGGGAGGCGGCGCGCGTCACGTTTTTTATACGCTTTATCTTAACGTCGCGCCCGTCGTCCAGATGTATCACGGACGGCCTCATATTGCCGTCCCTGTCGAATTCCGCGGAAACGGAAACGTATAATTTGCCTGTGTTCATAAATAAGCCTCGAATCTGTCGGGCGAAACCGTCCTGTCGTCGGACGGCAGAAACGACGAAAGCTCCCGGTCTATCATCGTCGTGCCGTGTACGACGGACTTTCTCCCGAATCTTGAATTGATCTCGTCGGCGGCTCTTTCCGCCGCCTCTTTTTTCTGTTTTTTCTCGTCGTCGTAAAACGTCAGCTGCAAGCCCTCCTCGCGGCAGAGCGATGAGGCGCGCACGCCGAGAGAGCGGAGCTTTTCGCCCGGCCGCCTGTTAAAGCGGTGAAGCTCCATCGCGGCGGCGAATATCTCGTCCGCGGTGCATACGGGCGAGACGAGGTGCTTTTGCCGCGTGAACGCGAAAAGCTCCGTATTGCGCTCGTCTATCGCCACGGTATAACATTTCATTTTATGGCGGCGCAGGCGCGCGGCGACGCTTTCGCAAAGCGCCATGAACGTAACGCGCACGTCGTCGTCCGTTATTATGTCGCGCGGCGACGTTGTGGAATTGCCGATGCTTTTTATCTCCGGCTCCTCGTTAAGCGCGGAGACCTCCGAATTATCGCGCCCGTTCGCAAAGCGGTGAAGAAGCAGACCGTTTTTGCCGAGCAGTCTTTCAAGCAGGCGCGGATCCGCCGACGCGAGGTCGCCTATCGTTTCCATACCGTAAAGACGGAGCTTTTTTTCCGTCGCGCGCCCGACGAACATCATATCCGAAAGCGGCAGACGCCATAAAAGGTCCTTGTAATTTTCCTCGGTTATCTCCGTCGTCGCGTCCGGCTTTTTGTAGTCGCTGCCCATTTTTGCGAATATCTTGTTGTAAGACACGCCGACGGAGGCGGTGACGCCGAGCTCCTTCCTTATTCTTTTTCTTATTTCGTCGGCGGTCTGCACGCCCTTGTCCGTGCCGCCCATATCGAGCCAGCATTCGTCTATCCCGAAGCTCTCGATCTTGTCGGTGTAATCGCTGTATATGCCCTTCGCCATCGCGGAAAAGCGCATATATCTGTCCATATGCGGCAGGACGCAGACGAGACCGGGACACGCCCTTTTCGCGTCCGCTATGGTGTAGCCGGTCTTTACTCCCGCCGCCTTCGCTATATAATTTTTCGCAAGCACTATGCCGTGACGCAGCTCTATATCGCCGCAAACCGCCACGGGAAGCCCGCGTATCGACGGATCGTACATACATTCGACGGAAGCGTAAAAATTATTCAGATCAACGTGAAGTATCGTTTTCATATCACCCTCGAACAAATGTTCTTGTTTGTATTATAGCAAACAAATGTTCGTTTGTCAATACCTTTTGAAAAAAAGGCGGAAGGAATTTTTGTCAATTATTAAGATTTATTAAGAATTATTAAATCGTCTTAATAAAACTTGACTTGACGTGCTTTGTGATGTATAATAAAGAAAAAAGGAGGCGCGGATATGAAGGAATACAGGATTATCGAGCTTGGCTTTTCAAAGAAAAACACCGCCGAGACGGTGATGAACGACATGGCGAAAAAGGGCTGGCGCGTAGTGTCGACGACGTACTGGAGCGGCTGGAGCATCTCGCTTCTCATAACTTTTGAAAGAGACGTCTGATATGGCGATCGGATTTGCGAGGGCTGATATCTCCGACGCGGACGAGATATACCGCCTCTGTATAGAAAACGTGGATGCGTACGAGGACGTCGCATCGTTCGATTACGACAAGGTCAAAGACTGGATAAAGCGCAAAATAAACAAATATATATCCGAATATATAAGAATATATAAGGATAAAACGGTCTGCGGCTATTACCGCGTCTGCCGGGACGGCAACGAGTACGAGCTTGACGACTTTTATCTGCTTGAAGACTTCAGAGGTCAGGGAATAGGAACGTACGCTTTAA
>CACZVC010000147.1 GCA_902784545.1 uncultured Ruminococcus sp.
GATACGCCGCATACCGCCTCGCATACCGCGGAGCCGAGACCGCCTATGACGTTGTGCTCCTCAGCCGTTACTATCGCGCCGGTCTTTTCCGCGTATCTGTGAACAAGCTCCGTGTCGAGCGGCTTTATCGTGTGCATATTTATCACCGCGGCGTCTATGCCGTCGGCTTTGAGAAGCTCTTTTGCTTCAAGCGCCGGTGCGACCATAAAGCCGTTTGCGATTATCGTGACGTCCGCGCCGTCGGACATGACGACGCCCTTGCCCCACTCGAATTTATAACTGTCTTTGTCGAAAATCACCGGAGCCGCCGCGCGGCCGAAGCGCAGATAAACGGGACCGACGTAGTTTATGGCGGCCTCAACCGCGGCTCTCGCCTCTACGGCGTCCGCGGGGCAGATGACCGTCATTCCGGGTATCGTGCGCATGACCGAGAAATCCTCGAGGCACTGATGCGTCGCGCCGTCCTCGCCGACGGTTATGCCGCCGTGGGTCGCGCCTAATTTTACGTTGAGATGCGGATAGCCTATCGAATTCCTTATCTGCTCGAACGCGCGTCCCGCCAGAAACATGGCGAACGACGAGGCGAACGGGATAAGTCCGGTCGTTGAAAGACCGGCGGCGACGGAGACCATGTTGCCCTCCGCTATGCCGCAGTCGAAGTGTCTGTCCGGAAACGCTTTTTTGAAGACCGCCGTTTTCGTGGCTCCGGCAAGGTCAGCGTCAAGAACTACCAGATTTTCATATTTCGCGCCGAATTCCGCCAACGCTTCTCCGTACGCTTCTCTTGTTGCTTTTTTATCACTCATTGCCGTAAGCCTCCTTATTTATCTATTTCGGAAAGAGCCGCTTCCAGCTCCGCCATGCCCTGTCTGTACTGCTCCTCGTTCGGCGCGGCGCCGTGCCAGCTCGCCTTGTCTTCCATATACGATACGCCCTTGCCCTTTATTGTCTTCATTATTATGACGGAGGGCTTGCCTTCGACCTTCGCCGCTTCGTTCACGGCTTTTTCTATCTGATCGAAGTCGTGACCGTCGATCAGCTGTACGTGCCAGCCGAACGCCGCGAATTTTTCGTCTATCGGCGTGGAGTTCATAACGTCGACTATCCTGCCGTCGATCTGTAAACCGTTCCAGTCGACGAATAAGGTCAGATTGTCGAGCTTGTAATGGGCGGAGAACATCGCCGCCTCCCATATCTGCCCCTCGGCAAGCTCGCCGTCGCCGCATATTGCGTAGACCTTGAAATCCTTGCCCTGATGCTTGGCGCCGAGCGCCATGCCCGCCGCGGCGGAAAGACCGAGACCGAGCGAGCCGGACGTCATATCGCAGCCGGGCGTGTGCTTCATATCCGGGTGACCCTGAAGATAGCTTTCGATATTGCGGAACTTTTTAAGCTCCTCTTTGGGTATAAAGCCGCTTTCCGCAAGTATCGCGTATAACGCGGGCGCGGTGTGACCCTTTGAGAGCACCAGTCTGTCGCGGTCGGGATCGTCGGGGTTTTTCGGATCGACGCGAAGAACGCATTTGTAAAGATAAGACAGAACGTCGGCTATCGAAAGCGATCCGCCCGGATGACCGGAATTAGCGGAATAAACCTCCGTCAGAATATCCATACGGACGTTTGCGGCAAGCCGGCAAAGCGTTTTTTTCATTTCTATTGTCATAACAAGCTCCTTTTTTCGTTTTTACGATGATATTATACATCGTACGTTATTGAAAATCAATAAAAAATAATTGAAAAGTGTGACAAATCTGTAAATTATTCGCCTAAACGGATAAGCAGAACGGAAATATCCGCGGGCGATACGCCGGATATGCGCGACGCCTCGCCGATGTTTTTCGGGCGCTGCTTCGACAGCTTCGTTCTCGCCTCCAAACGCAGACCCTCTATTTTGTCGTAATCTATGCCGTCGGGGATGATCTTTCCCTCAAGCCGCCTGTTCCTCTCCGCGGCGGCGAGCTGTTTTTTTATATATCCGTCGTATTTTATGCGTATCTGAGCCTCGGAAAGGACCGCCCCGTCGTCCGGCTCTCCCGGATCGAACGGCTTTAAAATGTCATAGCTCAACTGCGGACGGCGCAGAAGCTCCGCGAGCTTCGTCCCCTCGTCGACCGGCGACGTGCCGACGTCCTCGAGAGCTTTGTTGAGCTCCGGCGAGACCTTTATAGTCGTGCGCTCCGCGCGTTCTATCTCGTCGTCTATGCGCTTTTGCTTTTCAAGGAATCTGCGGTACCGCTCCTCGCTTATCAGTCCCGCCGCGTATCCCTTCGGAGTGAGCCGCAGATCGGCGTTGTCTTGCCGCAGAAGCAGGCGGTATTCGCTGCGCGAGGTCATAACGCGGTAAGGCTCGTTCGTGCCCTTCGTCACAAGGTCGTCTATCAGAAAGCCGATATATCCGTCCGAGCGCGAGAGCGTCAAAGGCTCTTTTCCGAGAAGGCTCAAAGCCGCGTTTATGCCCGCGATAAGTCCCTGCGCCGCCGCTTCCTCGTAGCCGGAGGTGCCGTTGAACTGACCGGCGCCGTAAAGTCCGCGTATTTCCTTGAATTCGAGAGTATGCTCGAGCTGAGTGGGGTCAATGCAGTCGTATTCTATCGCGTACGCCTGGCGCATTATCACCGCGTGCTCGAAGCCGGGAAGCGTGTGGAGCATCTGCTCCTGCACGTCCGCGGGAAGAGAAGAGGAAAAGCCCTGGATATATAGCTCCTCGGTATCCTCGCCCAGAGGCTCGACGAAAAGCTGATGGCGCGGCTTGTCCGCAAAACGCACCACCTTGTCCTCTATGCTCGGGCAGTATCTCGGACCGACGCCCTCGATAACTCCGCTGAAAAGCGGCGAGCGGTGCAGATTGTTTCTTATTATCTCGTGAGTTTTTTCGTTCGTATATACTATATAGCACGGAATATCCGGGCGCGAGGCGAGCTCCTCTTTGCTTGTAAGCGACGAAAACGGTATATCGCAGTCGCCGCGCTGTTCCTCGAGTACGGAAAAATCAACGCTTGATTTGAGCACCCTCGGAGGCGTGCCGGTCTTGAAGCGCATGAATCTCACGCCGAGCGATCTCAGACTGTCCGTCAGCCTGTTCGCCGGAAGGAGTCCGTCGGGACCCGACGGATATGCGCTTTCGCCGACGACGACTCTGCCGTTCAGATACGTGCCGGTGCAGACGATCGCGGCTTTACAGCTGAATTTTGCGTGAAGCGACGTCACAACGCCGCAAACGGCGCCGTTTTCCGTCAGTATATCGGTTATCTCCGCCTGATAAAGCCGCAGATCCGGCTCGTTTTCAAGCGTTTTTTTCATTATCGCGTGGTATTTCGCACGGTCCGCCTGTACGCGCTTCGAGTGGACGGCGGGACCCTTGCCGGAATTGAGCATCCTGTTCTGAAGCGTAACAAGGTCGGCGGAGCGACCCATCTGACCGCCCAACGCGTCGATCTCAAACACGAGATGACCCTTGCCCGTGCCGCCGATGGACGGATTGCAGGGCATATTGGCGACCGCGTCGAGATTCATCGTGAACAGAATGGTTTTAAGTCCGAGCCGCGCCGAGGCGAGCGCCGCCTCTATCCCCGCGTGACCCGCGCCGACGACCGCGACGTCGCAGGCGCCGAGATAAAACGAATCAGCCGTTTTCATCACTTTCCTTTACCGGACCGCGCGCCTCGTCCTCCGCCTTTATCTGACGCAGGACCTCGTCGACGTGACTGCCGTATTCCGCGGACGTGTCCGCCAGAAACGTAAGCTCAGGAGTTACTCTGAGATTAAGGCTCGCCGCAAGCTCGCGCCTTATGAAGCCGTGCGCCGACGTAAGGCCGTTTTTGATCTCTTTTCTGATTTCCGCCGCTTCCTCCGGCGTCGCCGGATCGAGGAAGGAAAAGTATATTTTCGCGTATTTGAGATCGGGGGAGATCTCGCAGCCGTTTACGACCGTCATATACGAGGTCACTCTCGGGTCCTTGACCGAGCGCAGTATCCTCGCCATCTCCCTCACTATCTCGTCGTTTATTCTCTGTAATCTGTATTTACCCATAATTCACCGTATCGCTCAAAATTCATATAATTATATCACACTTTAAATGATAAGTCAAGGTATTATAATTATTTTTTTCATATTATGTGAAACGCGAAGATCACGAACCTGAACGGAAAACTCCGGCACGTTCGGCGCGCCGGAGCTTTTTGTTCTTTATTCTGCTTACGCCCACGACATCGTGCCGGGCTTGGGTGAGGACATTATCGCGCGCTTTAAGAAATACGCGGCTTTTTCAAGTCCCTCGTCCACGCTCATCAGGCTGTCCTCGTGCTCTATCGACATGACCTTGTCGTAGCCGCAGAGGCGGAGCGTGGAGACGATATCGCGCCAGTACTGCATATCGTGACCGTAGCCGACGGCGCGGAACACCCACGCGCGGTTGAGCTCGTCGCTGTAATGCTTAGTATCGAGCACGCCTATCTTCGCCTTGTTGTACTCGTCCACTCTGGTGTCCTTAGCGTGGAAGTGATAAATACAGCCCTTGAGCATCTTTATCGCCTCGCATATATCCATTCCCTGCCAGATAAGGTGGGACGGGTCGAAGTTCGCGCCGATGCATTCGCCTACCGCGGCGCGGAGCTTTAACAGCGTTTCCGTGTTGTAAACGCAGAAGCCGGGGTGCATCTCAAACGCGATCTTCGTTACGCCGTGTTCGGCGCAGAACGCCGCGGTCTTTTTCCAGTACGGTATAAGCACCTCGTTCCACTGATATTCGAGAATATGCAAATAATCCTCGGGCCACGGGCAGGTCACCCAGTTCGGATATTTCGCGCCCTCGTGGTCGCCGGGGCAGCCGGAGAACGTGATAACTGTGTCGATGCCCATTTTTTCGGCTAAAAGCACGGCGTCTTTGAAATCGTCGTCGTACATTTTCGCCGTCGCCTTGTCGGGATGCACGGGGTTGCCGTGACACGAAAGCGCCGAAACTTCCATATCATAGCTTTTTATCAAAGCTGTAAAATCGTTATACGCCTTTTCGTCGTGCAAAAGCACCTGCGGGTCGCAGTGCGCCTTGCCGGGGTAGCCGCCGCAGCCGAGCTCTATCGCTTCAACGCCGAGTTCTTTCAGCTTCGGCAGGACCTCGGAAAGCGGTCTGTCGCCGTATAAATTTGTTAAAACGCCTAATTTCATATATTTCTCCTATCTGCCGCTAAACGGCATATTATTGCTTTATTGTTCTTACCTCTTCGGCAAATCTGCTTGCTTCCTCCGAAAAAACTCCTGCGCTTGAAAGTGTTGAATAGTTTTTTTCGCCGTTATCACCTATTATGATCGGATTGTAGTTATTGTCACAATACAAATTTGAGTAATACTCAGTCCCGGTTTCTGTTTTTCTCGCGGACACGTAAGCGTAGTATGAGCCGCCGCATTGCAGAAGCGGCGTATTGTCAAATGTCGATATCTGATAAATACCGAGTTCATCTAATTTTGCGTTATCGTGTTTATACAGACCGGAAGGTACACTCTCGAGGGTTTTGTCATCCCCGCCGTATATCGCTGTGAAATCATTCCAGTATTCAGCGGAAGGATATATGTATAAATACTGCGTTAACGTGATATTCCGGCCTGCATTTAAGTCAATATTTCCGCGGCGTGTGAGTACCTCTTCAATATCAGCTGAAAGCTCCGCGGGCTTTTTTTCATAATTCCTTTCACCTGATTCTGTAATGTAAGTGAAAAAACTGTATTCAACAGGCTTGATCTTTACGATCGCGGCACCGATATCCGGATGTTTTTCAAAATATTCATCATCTATTACAATCGTGTCGTAATCAAAACTCATACCGGCGTTCGTTTCTGATTTTTCTGTCGATTCTTTCAGTTCACTCTCGCCTTTGTTCTGTCTCGATATTGTATTTGTGCTGTTCAAAACGTCGTTTTCTTCTTTTTCAACTCTTTCGGTATTCTTCATTATACCGCAGCTGACAACGCATGCTGTGAATGAAAAGAGTAGTAAAAAACACACTATCTTTTTCATA
>CACZVC010000148.1 GCA_902784545.1 uncultured Ruminococcus sp.
CGCGGAGCCATTTTCCGTCCTTGAACGCGCATATCTCCGCTTTCGGGTTTTTATGGAGCTGTTTTGATACGTCCTTTTTCTTTCCCGTCTGGATGTAAAGCTTTCCGTCAAAGATGTTGACCGTGCCGAACGGTCTTACTCTCGGCTGTCCGTTATCGTCAGTCGCGAGGTAATATACCTCCGCTTCTTTTAAAAACTTAAATACCTTTTCCATGTTTTTTCTCCTTTTTCTTTCGTTTCTGCCCGACAGATCAAGCTCGCAGGCAAAATTCTCGGGCTGTTTTTTATAGTAATCCTGATGATATTCCTCGGCGGGGTAAAAAGCTTTGAACCCCTCGACCGCCACGGTGTCTTTGCAGCCGAGATAAGCGACCGCGTCCTCCGCCGCTTTCTTTTCGACGTCGTCCGTATAATATACGGCGAGCGTGTACGAGTGACCGCGGTCGATGAACTGACCGCCGCCGTCGTATATATCGACGTTGTCGAAAAACGTATCGAGAAGAGAAGAATACGATATTTTTTCTTCGTCGTATTCTATCCGCACGGTCTCCCTGTGTCCCGTCCTCTGAGCCTTCACGTCCTCGTATTCCGGCGAAGGCTCGTCGCCTCCGCAGTAGCCGCTTTTGACGGATATAACGCCGTCAAGCCCGTCGAATACGGGCTGTATGCACCAGAAACAGCCTCCGGCAAAGTACGCGTATTTCATATTATACCCTCTATTACCCTGACAAATCCGGAAAGACCCTCCGCGTCGTCGGCGGAAAATCTGTTTTCATACGGCGAATCTATATCGAGAACGCCGAAAACCTCTCCGTTTTTGTGTATCGGTATCACGATCTCCGACCTTGAATCGGGATCGCACGCTATATGTCCGGGAAATTCGTGAACGTCGGCGACAAGCTGTATTTCGTCTTTTTTTACAGCCGTGCCGCACACGCCGCGCCCTACCGTTATTTCGATGCACGCGGGCTTGCCCTGAAAGGCGTTGAGCACGAGCCGCCCGTCCTCCATAAGGTAAAATCCCGCCCAGTTGATCTTTTCAAGCGTCGTATATAACAGCGCCGAGGCGTTTGCGAGATTCGCCGTACGGTGCGGCACGCCGTCCGTCAGCGATTTTAACTGTTCCGTAAGCGTTTTATAATCAGTTTTTATCATTGTTTCCGACCCCGTTCTTTTTTGTACAGTTTATTACCCATATCACCGCGCCGGACATAAGAAACGCAAGGCTGACGATGAAATAAACGGCGGAAAGCCGGTTCGTCGTGCCGTATATCTCGATAACGCCGCGGAATATAAATCCGACGGTAAGCGTGGCTATACCCGCGTTATACAGATTGAAAGCGAGCCTGCCGGGCATATTCCTGCCGGTAAGAAACACGATGAAAAACGGCACGCAGCCTAAAATCAGAGCCGGCGTGAAGCAGAAGATCATAAAAAGGGAATAGACGCCGAAGCTGAACATCTCATAAATGAACGCGAACACCGTGCAGAGAAGCGAAATGAAAAGATATACCGACGCGGTGATAAGCGATCTTCTTTTAATATCCGATGTAGACAATGTCCGACACGCTCCTTTCCGTTATCCTTCTCCCGTTCGTCGTGGGATTGTTTATTATCCTGCCGTTGAAGACCATCGTCGACGAGCCGCCGCCGTCGAGGTTGTACGCCGTTTCACATCCGAGATCCTGCATGAAGCACGCCAGCTCGTAAAGGCTCAGACCGCGGCTTTCCGCCGTGCGCCCGTCGGATACGATAAAAACGTAATGGAGCGCGTCTATCATACCGACAGCCGTCCTCGGGTTGCTCGCCATCGCAACGCTTACCTCAAAGCCGTCGTCAACGGTTATCTGCCCGCCGGACAAAAGCCCGGGACCGAAGCAGAAAACGTCCTCTGCGCCTTTTTCAAGCAGCTCCTCCGCCGTATAATCGGAGCTTGAAACTATTTCCGTTTCGCCGTTTTCATAAACCACAAAAAGGTCCGTTTTCGATTTTGCTTTGTTTCTGTAAAGTATGCCGTTTCTTATAACGTACCCGGATTCTCTCGCGCCGTAATAATCGCCGTTTATCGCCAGTATCGCGCCGGCGTCGCGCGCCTGCTCGGAGGTTTTCGCCGTTACGTTTTTGCCGTATACGCCGTGCGCGAGCGCGGTTTTGAAATAATCCGGCGAGGCGAGGATAACGTCCGCGACGTATACAGCCGTATCGTTATATTCGTATTCGGTGACGGTAATTTTTATATTGCCGTCGTTGTACTCGTTATCCGTTATTACCGGCGTGAATTCCGTTTCCGTCGCTTTTTCCGTCGTTTCCTTCGCTGTCGTTTCACCCTCCGTCAAGGACTCCGAGCCGGTCGTCACTCCGTCCGTTCCGGTTTCCGTCGCGGTCGTTTTCGCCGCCGTTTCCTTATCAGTCACCGGTTGGACCGGCGTTTCATATACCCGGGCGATGACGAACGTGTCAAGCACGGCGTAGACCGTGAAAGCGGTGAGAATGACGCCGTATATCACGGCGAAAAAGTATTTTCTTACGCGCATATCCGTCCCCTCCTTCCGGATATATTATAACACGGCATTGTGACGGTTTTTTGAAAGACAGCCGATAATTAAAGGAAAAGACAAAGCCGTATAACATACTTTGCCTTTATCCTGCGCCTGACTTGTTTTTTATTTCTTTTTTCTTAAAACGAAGAAGAATATGACCGCGGCGGCGGCGACAGCCGCGGCGGCGCCGCCTATGATAAGCGCGTTTCTGACCGAGTTGTTGTTTCCGTTTTGAGAAATACCGGTCGTTTCCGGCTCTTTTACGGTATCCGGAGCTTTCGTTTCGTCAGATACCGTTTCTGTTTCCGTTTCGGCTCCCGTCGTTTCGGCTTCGGTCGTCAGATACTCAAAATCGTATTCCTTGACCGTTGCCGCCTCCGTCACCTCTTCGGTCTCCTCGGGCAGAGTCACCGCCGCCTCTTCGAGCATATCCGCAATGAGCAGATCGAGTTTTTTCTT
The DNA here is from genome assembly GCA_902784545.1 of uncultured Ruminococcus sp. Classification (GTDB taxonomy): domain Bacteria; phylum Bacillota; class Clostridia; order Oscillospirales; family CAG-272; genus UBA1248. Next base: position 3,000 of record CACZVC010000148.1, read on the forward strand.
TGTCATAAGCTCGTCCTCGAGCGCGGCTCTTACGGCTTTCAGCTTTTCGCTGTTTTCGCTTCCGCCGGCGTTTAAGAACATATCTATCTTTGCCTGAACTTCCTCACGGTCGATATAAGGCGTGCCGTACGCTTTTATCTCCGCGAGCTGAAGCATATAGCCGTCCATCGAGGTATTGCGCAGCTTTACGCCTTTGACCATCAGAAATCTGCCGTGCGCGTTTTCCGGCTCTACCGTGTAGCTTTCGCCGCTTTTGTTTCTGTCAACGTCGTTTGTTTCTTTTGCTATTTCGGTAAAATTCTTTCCGTCGTCCGATATGCTTACCGTGAAATCCTTCGGCCAGCAGCCGTTCGGATATATCTCGGCTTTTTCTATATTGAATTCGTCGCCGAGGTCGACAATCGCGTATTCCGTCGCGTTTTCGTTGTCCATATGGACCTGTATGTTGCTCGTCCAGCCGTTTTTGACGTTTCCGTCGGTAAGATTTTCGGGAGCCCAGCCCCACATTTTGTAATCCGCGCTTTCGGGATATGATGATACGTATACGGTCTTGCCCTTTGCGATGTTCGAGCCTTTTTTGTATTCGACGGGTTTCGTGTCGAGCACTATGTCCGCGGAGCCGTATTTGTAAAGCTCGGTTTCCGGCAGAGTGCCGTCGTCGTTATATACCTCTATTTCGCAAAGCTCGGATTTGCTTGAATTGCACGCGGTTATTTCTATTCTGATATATCTTCCTTTTACCGCGGGGAATTTAAGCGACGGAGCGCTGCAATCCGTGATCTTGAGTCCGGAAGCCTTTGCAAGCGCAACCCAGCTTTCGCCGTCGTCGGAATAACTGACGGTAAAATCCGTGGGCATACATATACCGTAATGCTCGCCGATGCCGGAGGGGTAGAGATCGATACGGTTGAATTCGACCGATTCTCTCAGATCCACCGTTATCGTGTCAAGCCCGTTTTCGGTCGCCGAGCGCCAGCCGTTGAGCCCGACGGACGCAAAACGTTTGCCGTCGTTTAAGTTGTCCATATACCAGCCGTTGGCGCCGATCGAGGATAAACAGCTTATAACGGCGTTCTTTGCCAGGTTGTCCGTCGGTACGTGCGCTTTTGCGGTCTTTGCGCTGCGATCGTAGCCCTCGGGCAAAGCGATTATAAGAGCCTCGCCCTTGTCAAGCTCGGCGTTTACCTTGTTTCCGTCTTTTGCAAGCTCGTGAAGCTCGCCGTCTTCATACGAAAGATACTGTAATGCGCCTATATCGCTGTCGAATTCAAGCGTTACTGACTGCTTTTTTGTAAAAAGGTTGTTTACCGCCATGCAGTAGTTTCTGCCGGTGCGTTTGTCTTTCAGATACGATACGGTCAGATCGCTTCTGCCGGAGGTGTGTACGAAGAAATCATCCGGTATTAGCTCCGCGGCGTCGTACGTGTCGGAGCTTTCGTAAACCTCAAGCGCGTCGAGATTTACCATCGTTCTGCCGACGTTGTGCATCATCCTGTCTATCTCGCAGATAAACTCGTATTTTTTGTTCGGAACGCCTTTGTAAGTGATGATCCCGTCCTCAAACGGAGCCTCTCTGTCGTGAGGAGTGAACCACGTGAAGTAGGAGAACTGCTTTATGCCGTAAGCGAGACCGATATTGAATTCAAACAGAGTTTCCTCGCGGTTCGGCGAACGGAACGCCTGCGTCTGGCTGACGGACTGTATATACATACCAGTTTTTACGTTGTTTGCAAGACCGACTTTTCTGACGGAATCGAGATTCTTCATCATAAGAGTCCTCGCTATGCTGTCCTTTGAGAGCAAAAACGGATACATATCGTACATCACGTATTCCTGCGGATGTCCCGTACCGGCGCACAGTCTCAGCCAGTCGTTCATCTGACTTTCGTATATCTCATACGACGGATAAGCGTGACCGGGCAGGAAATTGAGGTGCATATAGCCGTTCGGATCGACTTCCTTCATCGCCCTGTAAGCTTCGATAAAGGTGTTCGCGTTATACGGCTCGTCAAGCATATAATAGCCGTAAGCGGCGGGAACGTCTTTAAATTCGGCGACGAGCTTTTTTATTTTGTCCGGCTTGTAATGCAAAAGACGCTCGCCGAAGCGGTTGTCGCCGACGCACATCCCGATGCCGTATTTATTGCAGAGCTCAAGCATTTTCAGCTGATCCTCTTTCGAGCCGATGCCGTCGCCCGTGCCCAATACCCAGTCTATTTCCGCGTCAGCCATATATTTATACTGCTCGTCGTTTATGTATTCCGACGTAGGCGGCCAGAAAATGGATATAAGTATATTCTTGTTGAAGTCGAACAGCGGCTTTTCCGCCGCTTCTTTCTGCCCGCCTTCCGCCGCGGCGGGCAGTATTGCGCCCGCCGCAAAAACGGTAAGCAGAGCGGAGATGATTATAAATCTGATAGTTTTCATTATACCTTTTCCGTCAAATCGTTTATTTCGGATGCAAAACACAAACCGTTTTTTTTGCGCTTTCGTTATTTTTTCTTTCTGAACACGAAGAAAAATATGACCGCGGCGGCGGCAAGAGCCGCTGCGGCGCCGCCTATGATAAGCGCGTTTCTCAACGTGTCGTTATTTCCGCTCTGTGAAGCGCCGGTCGTTTCCGGCTCTTTTTCCGTATCCGGAGCTTTCGTTTCGTCGGATACCGTCGCGGTCTCCTCCGCGGTATCGGTTTCCGGCGCGGTCGTTTCTGCTTCCGTCGTGAAATACTCAAATTCGTATTCCTTTACCGGTATCGCCTCCGTTACCTCTCCGGTATCCTCGGGCACGTTTACCGCCGCCTCGTCGAGCATGGCTTTTATAAGCTGATTCAGCTTCTTCTGCGTCGTAAGCTCGTCGTCGAGCGCCGTTCTTACGGCTTTCAGCTTTTCGCTGTTTTCGCTTCCGCCGCCATTTAAGAACAGATCGATCTTCGCCTGCGCGTCCTCGCGGTCAAGATACGGAGTACCGAAGACCTTGAATTCGCTCAACTGAAGCATCGGACCGTCGGACGC
>CACZVC010000149.1 GCA_902784545.1 uncultured Ruminococcus sp.
AAGGCTCCTCCTTCGGGGTTGACGAGCTTTGCGCCGCCGGGGGCGGATAAAGCAAAGCGAGAAAAGCGCCGCGGTCAAAATAATCAAGCAAAGGTACGGTAGTACCGCGCAGATTATTTTGGGCACCGCAAGCGGAATGCTGTCAGCTTTGCTGACTGAGGGAGTTTGTCTGCACTCTGTGGATCGGCGGAATAAATCCGTCGATCCTTTTTTAGCTCGCCCGACAGGGCGTATTTAGCTCGGCGTCAGCCGAATTTAGCTCGCCCGATAGGGCGAATTTAGCTTGCCCGCAGGGCAAATTTAGCTTGCCCGCAGGGCAAATTTAGCTCGCCCGACAGGGCGTATTTAGCTCGGCGTAAGCCGAATTTAGCTCGCCCGTCAGGGCGTATTTAGCTCGCCCGATAGGGCGTATTCAGCTCGCCCGTCAGGGCGTATTCACTCTTCCTCTATCCTGTAAGTAAGAAGGCTTATGCCGAGTATCAGCACTATATAGACCGCCGCGGCGCCGGTCAGTATATCCGTGACGTTTGTCATCGCGCTCTGCCCCGCGGAAAAAGTGAAGCATCGAAGCCGCCGCGTCCGCGCAGCTTATGTTCCTCAGCGCGAGAAGCACCGGCGCGCCGTCCTTTGCGGCTCTTATTATCTTTACCACCGCGTATATCGCCTTCCAGAACGTATAAACTGCGGTAACTATCATCATCGTCACGGGCTTCGACGTGTCCTGATGGAGCAGAACGCCGAGCGCGACCGTCACGACGAGCACGGCGGCGAGGACTATGAGCATCCTGCCACAGAAGCGCATTATGTTCCTGTCCGTCCGCTTCGTCGTCTTTTTGAATTCGTATGAAACGACGTAAAAGCGCATTACCGCCAAAACGGCGTAATACGCGAATATGGCGATATACCACGACGAGGACTGCTTTATACCCGTAAAGCCGTTATACACGGCGTAAGCGAGGTTTATGAGCAGACTGCCGCACGCAAAAACGCCGGCGCGGAACTGCTTGTCCGTTACGGCTTTTTCGCCTATTTCGGTTTTTGTCGCTATTTTTTTGATCTTTTTAAGCATAACGGCGGATAATAAAACCCATCGGGCGCGGTGCGGAAACGTTTACTGTTGTGATTTTAACATAACGGGTAAAAAATGTCAAGTGATTTTTGAAACGTTTTTAATACGGACGAATTTATTTTAATACGGTAAAATAAATATGAAATTTTTATATTACCGCTTGTAAAAATTAAAAAAGTGTGATAAAATCAACCTGGAATAATTTATTCGGAAGGCTATATATGTCGGATTACGTCATTATAATCCCGGGAATGACGGCGCTTCTCGTTTTCTATATATACTACTTGTCCAAACCGCGTCTTCCCATAAATCAGAACAGGGTGTTTTTAGCCATATTAGCGGCGGAATTTCTCTGCATGACGTCCGAGACCGCCGTCGTTATGCTGAATTCGGATTATATCCGCACGATGAACCTGCATCTGCTTTCGTTTATCAACATAACGTTCTTCACTTTCTATATCTGCAGAAGTTATCTGTTTTTCCTGTTTACCTGCATAATCACAAAAACAAGGCTGTCCGCGGTGAAAAAATGGATAACGCGTATACCGATGCTGATCACCTCCGTCATTATCATATCCAGCTTCTGGAACGGCGCGGTCTTCAGTCTTTCGGAAAAACGCGGGTTCCGGACCGGACCTCTTTTCCCCGCGGTCCTTATCTGCGTCATTTTATACGCTTTGATATCCTTCGGTCTGATCACGGTAAAGCGAAAAAACCATACCAGATTCGAGTGGGCGAGCTGTACCGCTTATAACGCCGTGCTCGTTTGCGGCGCTCTCGGCAGATTCATCTGGCCGCTGCATCCCGCTCTGTCCGTATTCTGCTTCCTTTCTGTGATAATATGCTATCTGTCGTTTGAAAACCCGGATATATTCATATCGGACAGGGGCGGCGTTTTCAACAAGCGCGCGTTGAGAGCCGTGCTTGACGAGAGCATACATAACGGCGCGTACCGCGCTCTCGGCTTCGTTCTGCGCGGATATATAGACGAGCGCGCGATATACGGCAGTACGCAGATGGACAGAGGCGTCGAGCTTATTATAGAATATCTGAAAGAAAAGTACCCCAAGCATCTGCTGTTTTATCTGCGCAACGGCAACTTCGTCATATTCGACTCCGAGGCGTTGAACATCTACGCGATAAGCGAGGAGCTTTACGCGAGGTTCCAGCAGCCGTGGAGAACGCACGACGTCGATATATTCCTGACGCCTTCGTTCGTAAAGGTCGGCGCAGAATCGAAAATAAGATCAGCCGACACGCTTATCGACAATATGCTTATGGCGCTTGAAAAGGTGGGCAGCTCAAACGTATACGGCAAGGAGATGTACGACCTTGACAACACCGGCGAGATAGACGAGCAGGTAAGGGTAAAGGGCGCGCTTGAATACGCCGTTGACAACGATCTTGCGGAAGTGTTTTTACAGCCTATCGTAAAAGCCGACACGGGCGACGTGATAGCCGCCGAGGCTCTTGCGAGGATAAGGGACGAGGAGGGCAGACTTATTTCTCCCGCCAAATTCATCCCGATTGCCGAAAAAAGCGGCTATATAAATATGCTCGGCGAGCAGGTTTTTGAAAAGGTGTGCCGGTTTGTGAATTCAAACGCTTTCAGCAAGACCGGCTTGCAGTTCGTAAACGTCAATCTGTCGCCGATACAGTGTATGAGGGCGGATCTGAGCACCCGCTTCATCGAGATAATAAAGAAGTGCAAATCTTACCCGGAGCGCATACATCTGGAGATAACAGAGCAGTCCATGGGCGACAGCAGTATCATCATAAAGCAGGTGGAGATACTTAAAAACGCGGGCTTCCAGTTCGCGCTCGACGATTACGGCAGCGGATATTCAAACCTTACGAGGCTCAAATACTATCCGTTCCTGAACGTAAAGATAGATATGGACGTCGTCCGCGACCACTGCGAAAACAAAAGCCCGTTTCTGCCGAATCTCATAACCGTCCTGAAACAGCTCGGCTATACGATAACCGCCGAGGGCATAGAAACGAGGTCGATGGCTGAGGAAATGAGAGCGCTCGGCTGCGACTATCTGCAGGGCTTCTACTATTCAAAGCCCGTCCCGATGGAAGACTTTGCGATGTATTACTCGAGGATGTACTGATATTATATTATTTAAATTCATTTAAAAGCTCATCGACCGTTCCCGCGTCCCTTATCAGGTTTTCCGGCTTGTCGTCCTCGACGAATTCAAGCAGATAAGGCGCGTCGGGGGCGGTTTTCACGTACTGCCGCCACATATCGCGGTGCGCGGACAAAGGCAGGCGCAGCGCGCCGCCCTGCTCCCACGCGAACGTATGCACCGCGCAAAGATACGGCTTCGATATTTCAAGCGCGTGAAGATTTTTTTCAAACGGTATATCGGGATTCGGCTGAAAATGCAGTAAGCATCCGCACTCGCGCGCGAGCTTTACGGCGAGCTCCGCGTCCTCGGTCATCGTTTTTCTGTGACATTCAAGCGTTACGGCGATACCGCGTTCATTCGCGGCGGCGACCGCTTTTTTTATATTCTCCTCCGCCGCTTCGCTGTATTCCCTGCTCTTTCCCGCCCAGATCCTTATATATTCCGCGCCGAGAGCCAGAGCGGTATCGAGCGGCGCGTAAAAGCCGTCTGTACCGTCGGCGGCGTTGTAATAGCTTCCGTAACCCAAAGGCACAAGCCCGTTTTCGGCGCAGAGCCGCTTTACTTCTGCGGCTTTTTTTATATCGCCGGACGGAATATGTATATCGCCGCCCCATTCAATATATTCAAGATCCGCTTTTTTGCAGAGCTTTACTATATCACCGCACGAAAGGGAGCGGAACGTTACCGAAACAAGCCCTTTTTTCACGCCATCACCTCAAGCATTTCCTCCGTCACCTCGTAAAGCGGCGGCTCGCCGTTCAGCACCCTGCCGAACTCCTCGCACATATACTCGCCCATACGCGACACCTCGCAGCCGAGAGAGCCGGCGATATGCGGCGAAATTATCACGTTTTTGAGCATTCTCAGCTTATGCTCCGGCGGAAGCGGCTCGGGATACGTAACGTCGAGCAGAGCCGTGCGCAGAGGCGACTCGCAAAGAGCGCTGTACAGCGCGTCGTTATCGACCTGCGCGCCCCTGCCGGTATTTATGAAATAAGCGTCGCTTTTCATCCTGCTTATCAGAGCGGCGTTCAGGATACCCTTTGTCTGTGGGTTGTTGGCAAGATGGTTCGATATGACGTCGCACTCCGAAAATATCTCTTCAAGCGCCGCGCGTTTTACGCCTAGCGCCCCGAATACTTCGTCGGGCAGGAATTTATCGTAGGCGTAAACGTCGAGCTTATACTGTCCGAGCGTTTTACAGACGAGCTTTCCTATAACGCCGAGCCCTATCACGCCGACCTTCAATCCGTAATTTCCGTGCGGCGCGCCGCGCGCGCCTGTAAACACGTCGAAATAGCGCTTGCCGCAAAGAATTATCTGCGCCGCGGTGAATTCCGCCACGGGCACGCCGTTCGCCTGCCACGCGGAAAAAACGCGCACGCCGTTTTTCAAAAACGGCCGTGCAAAGCTCTGCACCGTTCCGGCACCGTAAAAAATGTATTTAAGCTCCGGCAAAAGCGTTTTTATCTGCTCCTCCGTGTACGCTTTCATTCCCCACGTGCTGAACACCGCCTCCGTATCGGACGGAATATCGTCCGCGAATACGGCGCGGGAGTCTGACAAGCCGCTTATTTTATCGACAGTTTCCTCCGTATAGACCCGCTTTAAAGCTTCGCCGCCGAAAAATACCGTTTTCATAACATCACCTCTTTTTTTCATTATATACTTTTTCTTATCTGTTGTAAAGACGTGAGGCGAAAAAATAAATTTGTTTACAATCATAAAACACGTTTTTTTTGATTTGCTATTGCAATTATCCCGCGGATAGTGTAAAATGATATAAATAATATTTAAAAGGATACCGGCAGATGAAAAACGTCCTGAAAAAGTTACGTATAATTACCGTTATAACGGTTTTCGCCGCGCTTTTAGCGTTATGCGCCTACGCCGACGGCGAGGTCGCGTTCCCCGCGAGGATGAACGCGGACGGCTCGGAGAGCTTCACTCTTGAAAACTACTGCGACATAAACGAATTCCGCGATTATCTTCTTGCGGAATTTACCGCGCTCAACGAAACGATAGACGTAACGTCGTACGATCTGCCTCCCGAAATGATCGGGACCGTGGTGGATTTTATAGTCCGCGACATACCCGAGGCGTTCCATGTCAGCGGGTTCGGCTGGTACGGCACCGATTCGCAGATCTGGAACGTCTGCGTACAATACGACGGCTATACCGCGGAATCGTACGCGGCGGCGCTTGACGCGTGCAAAGCCGAAGCCGACGGGATACTTAACGGAATAAAGGACAACGACAGTCTTACGGACGTGCAGAAGGCGCTTCTTATACACGACCGCTTATGCCTCGGGTGCGAATACGATTATCAGTTCAACGATATAAGCTACACGATGTACGGCGCTCTCGTTAACGGCAGCGCGGTCTGCGACGGCTATACGAAGGCGTATTCGTATCTGCTCCGTCAGGTCGGGATAGAAAGCCGCGCCTGCGTGTCGTTCGACATAAATCACGCTTGGAACCTCATAAAGATAGACGGCAAATATTATCACGTCGATGTGACGTGGGACGACCTCGCGTGGACGTCGGGGAGCCGCGGCGTGGAGGGCGGCGTCAGACATTATAACTTCCTGCGCTCGAACGCCGGCATAATCGAGACGGGACATATAAACGAAACCACGATGCAGACGGATTATTACGCTCCTGCGCTCGACACGGAATACGACGAATACTTCTGGCAGGATTCGAATTCGGCGTTTTTGCTCATAGGAAACAAGATATATTATATGGATACCGCGGAAGGCGTGATAAAGACTTACGATGGAGACGAGGTCTGCGCGGCGGACGACAAGTGGTACTCCGCGCCGAACAGGGTCTGGCAGGGCAATTTCACAAGGATAGCGACCGACGGCAGGAATATAATCTTTTCATTGTCCGAAACGGTAAGATCGTACGATACGCGTACCGGTCAGCTTGCCGACCTTTACGCCCCTGAGCTTGAGGATTACGACCGTATTTACGGTTTAAGCTGTAAAAACGGATATATATACATTGATATAAACAACGCCCCGTCCGTGCAGACGAGCCGCCTTTATCAGATAGTCGTCAAACACGAGCCGCCGGAGGAGGAGACGTACACGGTCAGATTCACGGACTATGACGGCTCCGTCATATCCGAGGCGGAATATCATTACGGCGACGCGGTCGTTATACCGGACGGTCCCGTAAGGAACGCCGATAATACTTATACGTACACGTTCGCCGGTTGGGACGGCGACGT
>CACZVC010000150.1 GCA_902784545.1 uncultured Ruminococcus sp.
GCGGAGCATAGGACTTCTGGAGCACGTTTACTACGCCGCGGACAGCAGGATAGATAACGAGCTTACCGACAGATTCGTACCGGACGCGATGCGCGGCACCGGTGCTTTCCAGCGCGACGGCGACGGCCATTTCGATCTTTTATCTGCTTTGCAGAAATCAATACGCGGCTCCGATCCCGACGCGGCGGTGTTTTACCTTGCAAAGCTTCTCGGCGCGGGCGAGCTTTTGTCCGTCTGCCGCAGATTGCAGGTAATAGCGAGCGAGGATATAGGGCTCGCATATCCGCTCGCCGCGGTAATCACGCGCGCCTGCTGCGAGAGCGCGAAGGAGCTCGGCCTGCCCGAGGCGAGGATACCACTGACAAACGCCGCATTAACGCTGGCGACGGCGCCGAAATCCGCGCAGGGCATATTCGCCTACGATAAGGCGGAGGCGGACATCGCCGCGGGGCTCGGCAAAAACGTGCCGGATCATCTGCGCGATGCCCATTACACCGGCGCCGCAAAGCTCGGCCGCGGCGTGGAATACAAATATCCCCACGATTTTCCCGACGACTGGTGCGAACAGCAGTATCTGCCCGACGATATCAAGGATAAACGGTATTACGAGTACGGCAATAACAAAACCGAGCAGGCCGCCAAGGCGTATTGGGAGAAGATAAAAGAAAAAAACGGTGGTTAACGGTTCAGTATATTTCCCCCCGCCCTACGATCATGAATATAATCTGCACATTATGATTGCAGGGCGGGGATTTTGATATATTGTCATCATAAACAGGTGACGTCGGCGCAAAGTTTTTGATAATACCGTTACTTTGCGCGTTTTTTGTCGCTTATATTATTGAAAGCGTAAAAAACGAAAGGAAAACAGAATGGAAGACAAAAAGATCGTCGGTCGATTTGTATCTTGCCCGCGACGAGGACGCGATACGTTATACCGATGAAAAATACGGCGAAAGGCTTTTATCGCTTTCCGTCGGGATAACGGAGGACCGGCTCGACGCGGAGGAATGCCGCAGCAGTACGTATCTGCGGGTTTGGAACTCTGTGCCGCCTGATGAGCCGCGCGATTACTTTTTTGCCTATATCGCCCGTATATGCCGCCATATCTCGCTCGATCTGTGCCGCAGCCGCGGCAGACAGAAGCGGAACGCACGGATAACCGAGCTTTCAGACGAGCTCGATCAGTGCTTCGCCTCGCCCGACGATACGGACAAATGGATAGACGATAACGCGCTCAAAAACGTATTGAACGGCTTTTTGTCGTCGCTTGACACACAGCGCCGCGATATGTTCATTCGCCGTTACTGGTACATGGACGGCATACCTGAGCTTGCCCGAAAGTTCGGCAAAAGCGAGGGCGGCGTAAAAATGACGCTTTCGCGTATGCGTCAAAGTCTTCGTCTGGCGCTCGAAAAGGAGGGAATACGGATATGACAGGATACAAACTGCTTGAGAAAATGGATTTGTGCGACGAAAAATACGTCGCGCACGCGGCTGAAATAAAGAGAAAAACTGCGGTCAAACCGATAATTATCGCCGCGGTCGCCGCGGCGCTTGCCGTCGCCGTTATATTGCCCGTCGCCCTGAGGCTGTCGAGCAGGGTCACGGCGTCGGACGTGGCGGCGCTTTTTTCGGGCGACGTGTATGACGGCACACCGACAAAGGCTTACGTCAAGGTCTGTGTTCCCGACATAACGGAGCTTGATTACGACTGTCTGCCGCTGCCGGACGGCGGCACGGTTAAGGTTTACTCGATTGACCGCGGCGCAAAGGTCAGTAAAAACGAATTTGAAAAATTCGCCGGAAACGCGATAAGCGCTCTCTGCGCCGGCGTCGGTGCAAATGCGCCGGAATACGTTATCGAAAAACGCGAGCGATATGACGGCGGTTACACGATTGAACTCGCCGATAAAACATACAAAGCGAACGGCTGTTATATCGATGCGGGCGCGGCGGACGGCATCGGTTATTCGGCTATTCTCTTTCACGCTGACGGAGGCAGTCTGACGTTTGACGGGATTAATGTAAAAGCGGATATTTCGCTTGACGACGAAAGCCTCGCCGCGTCGTTTGAGCCGCTACGCAGGGCGCTGTGCGGCAGGCTCGGCGTCGATCTGCCGGAAATCCGCGTAAAGCGCGTATACTCCGGCTGGGGAACGCTGTCCTCGGTTTGTATTGATTTCTGCAAAGAAAAAAACGCCGATATCGCCATGAACAGGGAGATGATATCGGACGAATTTATAAGGGTCATATTCAGATTCAACAACGACCGCATAGAATCAACAAGTATAAACTACCGCCGCGCGGTAAAGCCGTCCGAGTACAGAGAAGAAAAAACAATAAGCCTCGCCGAGGCTGAGGAGCTGTTATACAAGGGTTACGTTTTCGGCGGTCACGTCTGCGAGCTCTGTATGATGGAGCAGACCGCGGTCGATTTTGAGGGCTACGACAAGGTCGGGCTGTACTATTACGAGGGCTTTCCGTTCTACGCGTTTTTTAAAAATCTTAACTTAAATAACGAAAACGGATCGCAGGTCTACGCAAGAACCCTCGTCCCTGCGATAAAGGTCGAGGGAATGGAAAAATATTTTGAGAAGCAAATCAGCGAGCACGGCAGATTTGCGGAAATTATAGAATAAATAAAAAAGAATAAAAGGGGCGGGACGTTTGAATCCCGCCTTTCCCGTTTTTAATATGCCGCAAGGCATAATTCACGCGGACCCGAGAAGAGTTATGAGTTTATAGTTTCTTACGATGTGGTTCCGGCGGTACAAGACAGCCTTGCCCGTGACCTATCAGCTCCGTTCTGCCGCATTTGATAAGCGCGGCGCGGACGGCGGGCTGATTTTCCGGGCGGTTGAACTGTAAAAGCGCGCGCTGCATCCGCTTTTCCGCGGGATCCGTCGCGACGTACACCTTTTTCATCGTGAACGGGTCGAGACCTGTATAGAACATGACCGTCGACGCGGTCCCGGGCGTGGGATAAAAATCCTGCACCTGCTCCGGCGCGAGACGGTTTTTCTTTAAGTAAAGCGCAAGCTCCACGGCGTCGTTCAGCGTGCTTCCCGGGTGGCTCGACATAAGATACGGCACGATGTACTGATCCTTTCCGAGCTTTTCGCAGTACGCGAAATACCTGTCGCGGAAGCGGTTGAAAACGGATATATCCGGCTTGCCCATATATTTAAGCACGTTTGAGGAGCAATGCTCCGGCGCGACCTTGAGCTGACCTGATACATGGTCGGACACGAGCTTTTTGAAAAACGCGTCGCTCTTATCCGCGAGCATATAGTCGAATCTTATGCCCGAGCGGATGAAAACCTTTTTGACGCCCGGCACAGCCTCGACCTGCTTTAAAAGCTCGACGTATTCCGTCTCGTCGGCTTTGAGATTCTTACAGGGCGTCGGGCACAGGCACTTTCTGTATTTGCAGACGCCTTCGGTCAGCTGTCTGTCGCAGCTCGGATATCTGAAATTCGCCGTCGGACCGCCGACGTCGTGTATGTAGCCCTTGAAGCCGGGGAGCGTGGTAAGAAGCTTCGCCTCGTCGACGACGGACTTTATGCTTCTCGATACGACAAAGCGCCCCTGATGGAACGCGAGCGCGCAGAAATTACAGCCGCCGAAACAGCCTCTGACGTGCGTTATCGAAAATTTCACCTCGTCTATCGCCGGCACGCCGCCGGCTTTTTCATATACCGGGTGATACGCGCGCATATAAGGCAGGGCGTAGACTTTATCGAGCTCCTCACGTGTCAGAGGCGGCATAGGCGGGTTTACCACGAGCATCCTGTTCCCGTAGTATTCCGTCACGGCGCGTCCGTTTATGTGGTCGCATTCCGCGTACTGCTCGCCGTAGGCTTTGGCGTAAAGAGCTTTGTCCTTTTTCAGCTCGTCGAATTCATAGCCCTCGACGACGCCGAAATGGATCTTGTCGCCCCGCGTCGTGACGTAAACCGTTCCGCGGACGTCGTGTATCTTTTTCACCGGCACGCCCTTGTTAAGCAAAAACGCTATGCGGCGCAGTATGTTTTCGCCCATGCCGTACGTCAGTATATCGGCGCCGCTGTCGATAAGCACCGACGCGCGCACCCTGTTATCCCAGTAGTCGTAATGAGCGAAGCGGCGGAGCGACGCCTCAAGCCCGCCTAAAATTATCGGCACGTCGCCGTAAGCCTCCCTTATCCGGTTGCAGTAGACTATCACCGCGCGGTCGGGACGGAGCCCGGTCTTTCCGCCGGGCGAATAATAATCGAAATTCCTTTTCTTTTTCGCCGCGGTGTAGTGCGCGACCATCGAATCTATATTTCCCGCGCTGACGAGAAAGCCGAGGCGCGGTCTGCCGAATTTTTTGAAATCCTCGCAGCTGTGAAATTCCGGCTGGCAAAGCATACCGACGGAAAAGCCCTCCGCCTCGAGCACGCGCGAGATTATCGCCGCGCCGAACGACGGATGATCGACGTACGCGTCGCCGCATACGTACACAAAATCGACGTCGCCCCCCGCCTCGGCTCTGTTTATCGGCAAAAACGGCATAGCAAGCTCCTTAAAAACGAAATTATTACCTATATAATACTTTATTTTGCCGTCCGTGTCAATAAATAATCTAAAATTTACATTTTTTCTTACAAAAAATCGTCGATAGGTATTGAAAATCCTGCGCGGATATTGTAAAATAATAAGGAATAAATAAACAGGAGATATCGACTATGAGTATTTTACACGTTATCAATCACCCCATGGTACAGCACAAACTTACGATAATGAGAATGGAGGAAACAGGCTCCAAGGAATTCCGCGAGCTTCTCGACGAGATATCGATGCTTATGGGCTACGAGCTCACGCGCGACCTTCCGCTTGAGGACGTGCAGATAAAAACGCCCGTAGCTTCCTGCACCGCCAAGATGATCGCCGGCAAAAAGCTCGCCGTTATACCGATACTCCGCGCCGGACTCGGTATGGTTGACGGTCTTTTATCCCTCGTTCCCGTCGCCAAGGTCGGTCATATCGGTCTTTACAGAGATCCCGAAACGCATAAGCCGGTCGAATACTACTGCAAGGTACCGCCGGATATAGAGGAGAGGATAGTTATAGTCTGCGACCCGATGCTGGCGACCGGCGGCTCCGCGTCCGACGCGATAGATATGCTCAAGGCGAGAGGCTGTCACAACGTAAGGCTCATGTGCCTCGTCGGCGCTCCCGAGGGTATCGCGGAGGTGCAGAGAAGACATCCGGACGTCGATATCTATTTAGCCGCGGTCGACGATCATCTGAACGAGCACGCCTACATCGTTCCCGGTCTCGGCGACGCCGGCGACAGACTTTTCGGCACAAAATAAAATTGTAAACTTTTTGATAACGTATTGCATTTTCGATTTTTTTGTGGTATAATAACCCTCGCTTGTTATCGAGAAGTAAAGTAAGTTACCGGTTTGGAGGTGTAAATATGGCAAAATGCAGCGTATGCGGAAAGGGCGTGACGTTCGGACACAACGTTTCTCACTCCGTCCGCAGGACCAACAGGGCGTGGAAACCCAACATCAGAAAAGTCAAAGCTGTTGTAGACGGCACCCCGAAGACTGTCAGCGTATGTTCCCGCTGCCTGCGCTCGGGCAAGATCACAAGAGCTATCTGAAAAAATTCCAAAGGCTTAACTTAAAGCTGCCGCAGACGCGACAGCTTTTTGCCGTTATGTGTAAATGAAAAAAATACTGTTTTTAAGCTCCGGCGTTCCCGATACGGTAACGGAAACGCTTTCGGATAAATTTGAAATAAGAAAACTGCCGCCCTGCCCGGAGCTTGACGGACCGGTATCGACGCACGCGGATATGCTTCTCGGCGTCCTTGACGGAAGGATCGTCGTCACGCGCTCGTATTTTGAGGAAAATAAAGAGCTGTTTTCGGGGTGCGGCGTCATAATAACGGACGAGCATCATGAAAAAAAATACCCGTCCGACGTGCTCTTTAACTTCATCGACGCGGGCGATACTGCCGTCGGGTATGAAAAAGCGCTGACGAAAGCGGTGAACAAGCCGGTCGTGAACGTAAAGCAGGGCTATACGCGCTGTTCGACTCTGATCTTCGGCAAATGCGCCGTGTCGGCGGACGCGGGTATATTATCCGCTTTGTCCGCGTCAGGATACGAAACGCTTGAGATCTCCGCCGGAAATATAGTGCTGCCCGGCTACGGCTACGGCTTTATCGGAGGCGCTTCATTTTGCGCGGACGGCGAAGTTTATTTTTTCGGCAGTCTTTCTTATCACCCGGACGGTGAAAAAATACGCGCGTTTTTATATGCGCGCGGAGCGGATATAAAGGAGCTTTCACCGGGACCTCTGACCGATCACGGAGGCGCGGTCATATTGGATTCGCCCTGACGGGCGAGCTGAATTCGGCTGGCGCCGAGCTAAATACGCCCTGACGGGCGAGCTGAATTCGGCTTGCGCCGAGCTAAATTCGCCTTGCGGCGAGCTAAATTCGCCCTGACGGGCGAGCTAAATACGCCCTGACGGGCGAGCTAAATTCGGCTGGCGCCGAGCTAAATACGCCCTGACGGGCGAGCTGAATTCGCCTTACGGCGAGCTGAATTCGCGCGGGAGGGCGAATTCTGTATCACAGATCGCCTATGGCGTCCGCGAAAAGACGGCCGAGGGTTATATAACAGCCCGAGTCGTAGTGGCCTATGTCCGGCGCCTCGGGCGGCTCGTTCATCGTCGTCAGACCCGCGCCGATAGTGTCTATATAAACGCAGTCGCTGCGTTTT
>CACZVC010000151.1 GCA_902784545.1 uncultured Ruminococcus sp.
GATTATTCGAGCGGCGATTACAACGCCGGGGATTACAAAACGCTTATAATAGAGTATATGATACCGGAGGAAAACGCAAATTCCGGTTACAGCACCGACCTGTTCTTCTGCGCGGGCGACACGACGGCGCCCGACGGAAACAAGCGCGTAAGGAAAAACCTGATAAAGGACGGAGAATATCACACGCTCGAAGTGGACCTGTCGAAGCTCTCTTACTGGAAAGGCAAAATAAACGAGATAAGATTCGACTATTTCGACAGCTGCGCTGCGGGCGACGTCATATATCTTAAATCGTTTAAATTATCGTAAATTTTTTTGGGGAATTTAAAGACCCGTGTTGACAAAAAATATAAAAAATGATATTATATACGCAAAGCCTCCATCGGCGCACCGTATCGGAAATTTGAGACCGGAGGAAGATCGATTGTACGATTTTTGCGCAGAGATAGTGGGCGTTCCGGTAAGGATCGTCTGCCGGTACGAAAAGAACAGGGATTTTTTCCGTGATTATTTTTCTGACGGGGAGCCGCTTTTCACCGCCGCGCCGACGGACGCCGATCTGTCTGAAATGCAGGCGGAATTCGAGCGTACCGACAGAAAAAACGGCATAGAGCCGTTCAGACATTCGGCGCAGTTTCTCGAAAACAACGCGATACACGGTATCATAGCCCGTAAAATGCTCGATCATAACGTGCTTCTGATGCACGGCTCCGCGCTCTGCATGGACGGGGAGGCGTATATTTTCACCGCGCCGAGCGGTACGGGCAAAAGCACGCACGCAAGGCTCTGGCGGGAGGCGTTCGGCGACCGCGTGCGTATGATAAACGACGACAAGCCGATGCTTAAAATCGAAGAGGACCGCGTTTACGTCTGCGGAACGCCGTGGAACGGCAAGCACCGCCTCGGGGAAAACGCCGCCGCGCCGTTAAAAGCGATAGTCTCGCTCAACCGCGGCGAAAAAAACGTCATACGTCCCGTAAGCCGCGCCGATCTGTTCCCCGTGATAATGAGACAGTGCTACGGCTCGACGGACGGAGCCGCGGCTGTTAAGATACTGTCGCTTGAAAAAAAGCTGCTCGGTCTCGTATCGACGTACGAGCTTTTCTGCAACATGGAGCTCGACGCGGCGCTGACTGCTTTTAACGGAATCAATAACCGGTAAAACCGGAAGAAAGGACATATAAAAAATGGAAAAAATTGTCAAAAATGCGGGGGGGGGGTATCTGAAGAATACCTGAAACCCGAAATGGAGATCATTGAACTGAACGGAGAGAACGCCATAGTGACAAGCTGTACACCGGATGTTTGTACACCGACGGATGGTGTACCGTGGTGGGGCGGCGAAGGTGGTTGATACCACGATTTCATCTCACGTTAAGTCGAACTGCTCCGGAGCGAACAGCTCTTCAGGCGTATAGATTTCTCTGCGGCATACGACAAAAACGTGTGCCGCAGTTGCCGTTATAATGAAAACTTCATAAGGATATGAATATGATCGAAATTCGTAAACAGGACGAAACTCTTTCAAAGATACTTCCGAAAGTAAAGCCGCGTCCCGGTATATCATACGTACCGTCGCGTTACGCTCTGTCGTTCGGGTACCGCGGCAAGAATTACGTTTTCAACAATCTGACAAAGCAGTTTATCGAGGATGTTCTGCCGGAAAAAGCGGGAGCGGGAGAGGGGTACGACCATTTGATAGAGAGCCTTTTTCTCGTACCTGCCGGCAAGGACGAGTGCGCGTATTACAATTCCATATCCGCGCTTATACGTGCGTTCAAAAGGCCGAAAGGCGTAAACGGATATACGATACTGCCCACGTACGCCTGCAACGCCCGGTGTGTATACTGCTACGAGGAGGGGATAAAGCCGACGTCAATGACGCCGGAGGTCGCAGAGCAGACCGTAAGATATATCGTAAGCTCGCAGAACGGAAATAAAATCAGCCTGAACTGGTTCGGCGGCGAGCCGCTTCTGCGCCCGGATATAATCGACCGTATCTGCGCGGGCGTGAGGAAAGCCGGGATCGCATACAAAAGCTCGATGATAACGAACGGCAGCCTTATAACGCCGGAGATCATCGGCAAAATGACCGGCGAATGGAATCTGAAAAACGTACAGGTTTCCATGGACGGCGCGGAGAGCGATTATAAAAAGCGCAAGAATTATTACGATTACAAGGATTACTATAAAGCGGTCATGAATTCCTTAAGCCGTCTGTCGGAGGCGGGCATACGCGTTACCGTACGGTGCAACGTAGATCCGGGCAACCGGGACGGGATACCCGCGTATCTTGAGGATATGAAAAACGGCGTTGAAAACAAGGACGGCGTAAGCGTGTATTTCGCGCCCTTAAACGACGTGCGTCAGGGCGACGGCGACCTCGAAATGTGGGAAGAGATAAGAAAAGTACGTCCGCTTACAGAGGCGGCAGGCTTCCGGTCCTCGCCTTTTATCGGGCTCGGCCTCGGCTTCCGCGTGACGCACTGCATGGCGGACGCGGGCAGCGTCGTTATAACGCCGGACGGCTCGCTTTACCCGTGCGAGCATTGTCCGCCTGAAAGCCGCTTCGGCGATGTTTGGAACGGTGTGACTGACGAGGCGGCGAAAAAAGAATTCTGCCGCGTTGACGTAACGCGGGAAAAATGCAGGGAATGTCCGTTTCTGCCGGACTGCACAAGCTTCGCGTCCTGCCCGGTGCAGGATTCACAATGCCGCGAGGTTCGGGAGATGATGGCGACGGAAGCGCTGAAACGGATGATAGACAAAAAAACCGAGAGTGAAAACGCAAACGGTGAAAATCCGATATGTTGAGAGGTTTGTTATGAAATTGAAAAATGATTTTATTACGCAGGATATCGACGGAGTGCAGTTTCTCGTGCCGGTCGGTGCGGGATCGTTTTCCGGCGTAGTGCGGAGCAACAAGACGGCGGCGTTCATAGTCGACTGTCTGAGGGAGGAGACGACCGAGGAGAATATAGTCGATAAAATGTGCGAAAAGTACGACGCCCCGCGCGAACAGATAGCAAAGGACGTTTCCGACGCCATAAACATCCTGCGCGGCATAAACGCGATAGAGGAATGACGTTCGAGGAGGTTTTGTCGCGCGACGGACGCCTCGTTTACAAAACGCGCGGCTCGAGCATGGAGCCGATGCTCCGGCAGGACCGCGACCTTGTCGTTATCGAGCCGAAAAAGAGCCGTCTTGAAAAATTCGACGTAGCTTTATATAAGCGCGGCGGCGATTACGTCCTCCACCGCGTTATCGGCGTGCTCGACGGATATTACGTCATACGCGGCGACAATACGTACGCGAAGGAAAAGGTCGGCGAGGAAAACGTTATCGGCGTTCTGACGTCGTTTGTAAGAAAGGGGAAAAGGCACGGCGTGACGGAGCGCGGCTACCGTTTTTACGTGCGCTTCAATTATATCACCTATCCTTTGCGCCGCGCCCACGTCGGATCAATAAGACTGCTCAAAGCCGCGGCGAAAAAACTCGGGCTTGCGCCTTTGCTGAAAAAGCTCTTCAAACGGAAATGAATATGGAAAACGAAAATATAAGCCGGACGGCGACGAGCGTGATCTACCTTTGCTCCTGCGCCGTCAACGGAAAAATCCCCGACAAAAAAAGAACGGACGAAGCGGAGCTTGACGATGTGTTCAGGCTCGCGCGCCGTCATTCGGTTTCCGCGGCTGTCGCCTCGGCTCTGCGCTCGGCGGGACTCGGCGGCGCGGCGGCGGAAAACGCGACGGCGCACGCCATACGCCGCGCCGTTTTATTCGACAATGCTTTTGCCGGAATAAAAGAGAAGTTAGAGGAAGCCGGTATCGCATATATGCCGCTCAAGGGCGCGATCCTGCGCGAATACTACCCCGAATACGGTATGCGCGAAATGGCGGACAGGGACGTGCTTTTCGAGCCCGGCCGCGCTGAGGACGTCAGGCGCATCATGGTATCGCTCGGCTATTCCGTCGAATCGTTCGGCGCGAGCAATCACGACGTTTATCACAAGCCGCCCGTACTCAATTTTGAAATGCATTCCGCGCTTTTCGGCGACGCCCACGCGGAAGAATTCAGATGTTATTACGAAAACGTATTCGACAGACTTATTGTGAAATCCGGCTGCGAAATGCGGTTTACGCCGGAGGATATGTACGTTTATATGACCGCGCACGGGTATAAGCATTATGCAAACAGCGGAACGGGTCTGCGCTCGCTGCTCGACGTTTACGTTTATCTGAAAAAAGAAAAGCTCGATTTCGATTACGTTGAAAAAGAGACGGAAAAGCTCGGCATAAGCGGATTTGAAAAGGATATCCGCAGGCTCGCGCTCGGTCTTTTCGGCGAGGACGGCGACGTGACGGATGACGAAACGCTTTCGTATATCGTATCGTCAGGAACGTACGGAACGATAGAGCACCGTATTTCAAACGATCTGAAAAAAACCGGGAAAAGCAAGTTGAAATATATGTGCGACCGGTTTTTTGTTCCGGTAAGCAAAAAGGATCCGCGGTATAAATCCATGTCCGCCGCGTATCCGGTATTTTACAGACACAGGATACTTCTGCCGGCTCTGCCGTTTTACCGCACGTTCAAAGCGATGAAAAAAGGCACGTTCAAAGCCGAAGCGAAGGCGCTTAAAAAAGCGGAAACAAAATAAAAAGCGAGGGCTCCCTGACGGGAGCCCTCGGCTGTATCGTAAGCCGGGTTCTGTTAAAGACGGTCATCTGTCTTGGCGTATGCGTTGCCGCACAGCTCCTTGCCACCTCGGAAATCCCCTTTCGGAGCGGACGGGCAGCCCTTCTTTCACACGGTGTTGCATCGGATAGGGTTTACATTTGCATGATGTTGCCACCAATGCCGGTGAGCTCTTACCTCGCCTTTCCACCCTTGCTTCGGGAACCCCAAATTGCAGAGCAATTTGAGGACCCCTCGTGAACCCCAAATCATGCTTGCGCATGATTTGGGGACCCCTCAGCGCACTTCGAATATAATTCTGATGCACTTGAAGCGGTATATCTCTGTTGCACTTTCCCGGAGGTCACCCTCGGCGGACGTTATCCGTTATCCTGCCCTGTGATGCCCGGACTTTCCTCACGGTAATACCTTTCGGTGCAATACCGCGCGATCGTCTGACACAGCGGCTTTGATTATACCGTATTTTTATCCGTTTGTCAACCGATTACGAAGAAATTTTGTTTTAATAATCGTTTTTTTCTCATTAAAAGGATTTTTTAAGTAATTGTAAATATTGGCGGCGCGGTATTGACTTTATCGCTTTAATGTGCTAAAATGCTGAAGCATAAAGCGAAAGGAGCGTTATCTGATGTCAAAGCGTTTTGACCCCGAGGACGAACTTTACAAAGCCGTGCTCACGCTTAAAACAAAAGAGGAGGTCGCCGCGTTTCTGGACGATCTCTGCACAATAAAGGAGCGGCAGGATATGGCGCAGCGTTTTGAGGTCGCGGTCTTACTGTCGGAAAAAAAGAATTACGGCGAAATATCGGCTCTGACCGGCGCGAGCTCCGCGACGATAAGCCGCGTCAACAGATGCCTGCAATACGGCAAAGACGGATATACGACGGTAATAGCGAGGCTTTCGGAGGGCGGCGATGAATAACCTTACGGAAAAGAAAGTGCGCGACGCGCTTGACAGGCTTTACACCTCCTGCGGATATACGCAGTATAAAATGAGCAAATTCGAGGAATACGAGCTTTACGCCGAAAACAAGTCGTTTCTGCCGTCGAAAAGCATAATCACGTTTACCGACACGGACGGGCGGCTTATGGCGCTCAAGCCCGACGTCACGCTTTCGATTGTCAAAAACAGCGACGATAAAAAAGAAAACAAGCTGTACTACAACGAAAGCGTTTACCGCGCCGACAGATATTCGAACACCTTTGCCGAAATAGC
>CACZVC010000152.1 GCA_902784545.1 uncultured Ruminococcus sp.
ATTTAGCTTGCGAAGCAAATTTAGCTGGGCGAAGCCCAATTTAGCTCGCCGGATAGGGGTTCCCCAACGCGAACTGGAGAGCGTTGGGGGTTCACGACTAGGCGAATTTAGCTGCGGTGTACTTCCTTACGAAGTACACCGCAAGGGCGGTTTTTTATTTCACGCGGCTGTTCGTTTCCGTGCGAGCCGGATTTCTCCCGGCTCAATCCGCATTTATAACGCAAACCTTTTTCATAACCGAGCCGCGCTTCGTTCCCGCGGCGGCGTAAATATTTTCTCCGTCGAAGAATATGCCCGTCCAGATCGAAGAATCACCGTCGCGCGTGTTGAATATGTTTTCCGGCGCCGTAAACGATTTTTCAGTAATATCACGTATATCCGTTCCGTCCGACACCATGAATTTCATAACGCTTGTACCGTCGCCCTTGACCGTCGCGTCCTCGTCGGTCTGAAAGCTGACGGCAAGTCTGCCGTCGGGCAGATAAACGACGCCCGGAGCCGCCGCCTTCGAGCCCGCGGTCTTCGGCGTGTAGATCGTGACCGGCTCCGACCAGCTTACGCCGTCGTCGGAATAAAAGGCTTTGAGAACGAACGGATAACCCTTGTTCCGCTCCGCCGTGCTTTCAATTACGCAGACGTATCCGCCGTCGGGCGTGCGGCACAAAACCGGCATACCGTCGCGTGAGTCGTGATCCTCGCCGCGGCTTATTATCGTCCGTTTGATCCATTTTTCGCCGTTCCATATCCTGTATTCTATATTCTGCCTGCTCGTTGCGGACGGCAGGTCGTTTGCGTAAACGCAGGTCAGCTCGCCGTTTATACGTATCAGATACGGCTCCCACACGCCGCCGCGGCCGGCTTTATCCGTGTATTCGCAGACGGTCGAGTGCTCGCTCCACGTCCTGCCGCCGTCTTTCGACTCGCTGACGCGCAGGGACGTATAACGCGCCCCGTCCTTATCGGAGGTCGCGCGGTACGCAAGATAAAGCGTATCGCCGTCGCCGTAAAAATTCACGTTCGCGCAGTTGAGTCCGGGATAAAACGACGCGGTGACAGGATCTCTCCACGTAACGCCGCCGTCTTCGCTTTTTAAAACGATTATGCCGGACGGGCTTTCGACTCCCGCCAGAAGAGAACCGCCGAAGGCGCACACGCGCGGCGCCCACGTCCCGCTTTTTATAAGTATCTCTTTTGATTTTTTGAACGTGATGTTCTCCGTGAAGCTCACCTCCCCGACAGCGCTCTCCGTGTCTGTCGTTGTTGCCTCAGCCGTCGCAGCCGACGTCTCCGCCGCCGTTTCCGTCTGTGTTTCCGTGACCGTCGGCTGTGTCCCGCACGACGTCAGGACGGCGGCCGATAAAAGCAGTATTGCCGATATTTTTTTCATTGATATTGTTTACCTTTTTATCCGTATTTATCGCGGGATCAAGCATACGGCGTACGCCCGTCCGTAATTATGATAGATATCAACGCACTTTCACATCTTGCTTTTCTCCATTATACCATAAAACCTATTACTTTTCAACTTAAAATGAAGATTTTGCGCAGCAAAATCAACCTTACCTCTTCACTCTTCACTATTACTTATAACCTTGCCAAATCCCAGAGTTAGTGAAAAGTGAAGAGTGAAAAGTGAAAAAGTAAATCCCCAAGGACAAGTCCTCGGGAATTTGACCGTGGCGGTCAATTTAGATGCATTTCCGTAAAAAACCGGCTTTTTCGGGCATTTCGGGAAAAGCAAACGTACAATTTAGATGCAGTTCGCCGCTTTAAACGTGCAGAAAAGATGTACTATTTGAAGTATTATAGTATTTGAATATTGTTTAAAGATACAAAGTGAAAATGTTCAATATCTTTTTTCGCCGTTGCACTGATTCTGACAGTTGTGCGTTTTATTTGGTTGTTCCATTCCATAACCAAAGGTTTTGTAATACTTTTAATATTTAAAATTATTGTGTTGTACGTTACATAATCAGCCAACTCATCACCTATAACAATACGGCCTGATTGCATTTTATCAGGAGAATAAAATTCGACTTTTGAAGGAAAACTGATACACAGCCCGCAAATATTTTCCGGAGATTGACCAACCCAAAAAGATGTAGAAAACTGATTTTTCCAAATATGAAAGCAGAAAGTATCAATATGTATACACGGCTCTGAAAAATCAGGGATATTCAGTTGTGCAGTTTTTTGATATTTGCAGTTTGCGATATGTCCTGTAATACCTGTCGAAAGACCGGCAATGCCGTAGTCGGTTTTCCAATTCAATCTATTGCCGTTTTTAAGTTTTTGATAAAGTGCATCATACTTAGTTATAAATTCATAGGGATTGCTTTCTGTATAATCGTCTGCTACACCGGTATTATCAACTACAAAATGATGACTATTCAGAATACTATTGAGTTCAGACGGAGTAACAAGAAAATGAAGTTTCTTCCACGATAAAATATTGTATTTTTTAAATGAACTCATATTCTATCTCCGCAGAAAATGTTTTACCCTTATTGATCGAGGCACGGGCGGCGCGTTTGTCCGCTTACGAATATATGATATCAGATAATTGTTACAAAATCAAGAGAACGAGAGAAAAGAGAATGAAGACGGGCTTACGCCCTGATGAAGACGGCGACTTTGTCGCTAAAATGGTTTTCGCTAGCCATTTTTGTTCTCCTTTGCCGTATTGATTGAAGCAATCAAAATTCTTTTCACCTCAACACATCTATCCAAAATCGTTTTATCGTAATAATATCCGCTTTCAATCAAAAGTTCAAGCCAATATTCCGTTTCGGAGCATTCCTTGAGGGCGATATGTAACTTTGCCACAAAATCCGCCTTGCCGTGGGCATAAAACGCCTCACGAATATTCGCGCCAATACTTGTTCCCGAACGCAAAAATTGATTGATCAACGCACTTTCACATTTTGCTTCTCTCAACACCTTGCAAGCGCGAATAACATCTAAAGCAAATGCTTTCGACTTTATCATCAAAGGACTTTCGGACATATTGCATACCTCCTTACTTTGCTTTTCTCCATTATACCATAAAACCTATTACTTTTCAACTTAAAATGAAGATTTTGCGCAGCAAAATCAACCTTACCTCTTCACTCTTCACTCTTCACTATTACTTATAATCTTGCCAAATCCCCGAGTTAGTGAAAAGTGAAGAGTGAAAAGTGAAAAAGTAAATCCCCAAGGACAAGTCCTCGGGGATTTGGCTGGAGTAGTTGGATTTGAACCAACGTAATGCAAGAGTCAAAGTCTTGTGCCTTAACCAGCTTGGCTATACCCCATTGTGCGGGGTATATTTTAACACAAAAACGCTTTGATGTCAAGGCGTTTTTTCAAAATTTACAGATATTGTTTCATATCGTTTATGGCGTTCAGCTGAAACTGAATCATGTCGCCCGCGAGCGCGGCGGTGTGCTCGCTGACGTTCGGCGTGTCGGCGAGCTGTTTTTTTAGCTCCGTAACGCCCATAACAAAGCCGTTTATCATCATCTGCGCCGTTTTGCTGTCTGAGTCGTCCATCATCTGCGTCACCGCCATGCTTATCTCCGACGGCAGCTTTTCAAAAAATCCCGCGTCCTGCGGAGCCTTGCCCTGTTTTGCGAGCTGATCCGCGGCGCGCGCGGCGAAGCCCTGATACTGCTTCAGCTGCTCGCCCATCGCGCGGCGCATATCGCCGTTCTGAACGCCGGGCATCAGCTTTGCCGTTGATTCAACGCCCATTTTGCAGTTTTTGTAAATATCGGTCAGCATTTCAAGATCGTCTGTTTTTTGCATATCGGATATCCTTTCGTAAAAAAAATAATACCTGCTTTTACACAGGTATTATTGCCCACGGATCAGGGATTATTCGATAAATATTCAATATATTCTTCAAGGCACATATTCATATCGAAAATGCGCTTTGCGTGATATCTGCCGACGTAGCGGAAGTGCCACGGCTCGTAAACGTACGTCGTTATATCCTCCTTGCCCTCCGGGTAACGGAGTATAAAGCCGAATTTCCAGCAGTTTTCGGCAAGCCATTTTGCCTCAAAGGTTTTTGAGAACGACTGCTGCGCCGAGCCCATGTTGTGCATATCGACCGCAAGACCGGTCTGATGCTCGCTCGTGCCGGGCACGGCGGTGTCCTTGCGCACTATCTCCGTCGCCTCTTCCTTTGAATAGCCCTTGTTCATATACTTTTCAACGTCGCCGTCGAATATTTCCTTCTGATAATCGTAGCTTCTGTACGCGCTCGTCACGGTGACGTCCTTACAGCCGTTCGCGCGCGCTTCCTTCAAAAACGCCTCGAGCGACATTGCGGCGTACAGGCGCATATATCTTTTGCTTCTGTCCGGGCGCGTGTCGACAAGCGGTTCAAGATCGTCGGGCTTGTGATTTTTGTCGACCGTATGCGTGGGATTGACGAGGATAAGATATCCGTCCCTGTCCTCGGGATCCATGTATTTTTCGTATTTCGACAGATCCTCCTTGAAGCCGAGCTCTGACTTCTCCGGCTCCGTTTCCGCGGCTGTCGTTATTTCTTCCGTCTGTGTTTCCGTCGATTCAGCAGTCGTCTCAGCCGCCGTCGTATCGGGCGCCTTGTCCGTTTCCGTAACGTCGCCTGTCGATATCGGCGGCAGCGTTTCCTGCTCGGGCGAGGTTATCACCGGCGGTCTCGGCACGTAGGTGTCCTCACCGTTCTGTGCGCACGACGTCAGAAACAGCGAAGATAAAGTCAAAAGTGAAAGTATTGAAGCGGCTGCTTGCTTGATGTTCATATTTCTGCTCCTTTCGATGCCG
The DNA here is from genome assembly GCA_902784545.1 of uncultured Ruminococcus sp. GTDB lineage: Bacteria > Bacillota > Clostridia > Oscillospirales > CAG-272 > UBA1248. Next base: position 4,798 of record CACZVC010000152.1, read on the forward strand.
TGCGAAACACGTTTTTCGCTCCGGTATGATAATTTTACACATTTAAACTTATCAAATCAAGATAAATAGTGCGCATTTTTTTAAATAATCTATTTACAAAAGAGGGAAAATGTTGTATAATAAACTCGGATAATAATGTCAACTGACAAAAACAGTCGATTTTTTCGGAGTTTGTGATGGATAAAAGAGTTTTGATACTGTCGTCGGCTTATATGTGCGTCGACGCGTATATGGCAAGTCTGCCGTCCGGCTCGACCGAAAGGGAGGGCGAGAGGTACGACTGCGCGCCGGGCGGCAAGGGGATAACCGCCGCCCTGACCTTCCGCGCGCTGGGACTTGACAGCATACTGTGCGCGGCGACGGGCGACGACGATTTCGGGCGCAGGATAGAAAGATTCCTCGACCGCACGGGCGTGGACCGGCGATTTACGGTAAAATACGGCAAAGCCGGTACAGGTCTGTATCTTACGATACACGAGGACGGGCGCACGGCGCGCGCCGTAAAATTCCCGCAGGCGAACAGTCTTCTGACGAAGGAAGACGTCGAGGCGGCGTTCATGGCGTACCCCGACGCGCTTTACATAAACAACGACGTGCCGTATGAGCTTGCGGTGTTCGCCGTCAACACGGCGCGGAGCAAGGGCGTGCCGATATTCTGGCAGCCGTGCGCCCCGCACGGACGCGACGAGGAGCTTCTGCCCGGACGTATGGAGGCGGTGATATTCGACGCGTCGGAGGTCAGCTCATACTGCGGCGTGGTCATGGACGAATACGATAAATTCCTGCCCGCGGCGATGGCGCTCGCCTCGGCGATAAAGGCGAAGTATTACGTTATACGGCTGCCCGACAGAGGCACTTTCATATACGACGGACTTCACCACGAGATGTCGGGCGAATACCCGTCGACGTACCTTGACGAGACCGGCGCCTCCGTCGTTTACGGCGCGACCTTCGTATCGGCGTATCTGAAAACGGAGGGCAACGTTAAAAAATCCGTAAAATGCGCCGCCGCGGCGTACGCTTATTCGTCGTCGAACAGGGGCGACGCGGCGTCTGTGCCGTCGGCTTCCGACCTTGTGAGGTTTTTGAAAAAGGATCAGTATTGAGGCCGGAGGCTATGAATTCAGAACGTACCGCGCCTCTCTTATCGAAAAAGGCTTTCCGTACGATTACGCGGACAAGCTCGCGGCGCTTCACGAAAGGCATCCGTCGTGGTCCTTCGAGCCGATAAACGTGACGGAGATGAGCGACGGCGAATACACGTGGGACCACTGCGTTTACATGGAGACAGACGCGAACGTGAAACGCAGTCTCGTACATAACAGCTCGCCCTACGTAAACTGGCGCCATCCGTCGAATCAGCAGTTCGATTCCGGCTGGTGGAGAGCCTCGGTCGAAACCGTAAAGCATTTTATGGATCCGCGCAACTTTTTCAACGACGAGCAGATCTTCCAGTTCTACGATCTGAAATGGAACGACAGCATAACGCTCGACGCCGTCAAAGCTGTCGTCCGCGGCACGTTTATGGAGAACAAAAAGCTCGACGGCAAGTATTCGGACCTTACGTACGCGGAATTCTTTTATCAGATCGGCAAGGAGCTTGACGTCAGCCCGGTATATCTCGCCGCGCGCGTCCGCGCCGAACAGGGAACGGCGGGGACAAGTCCGCTGATAAACGGCAACGTGGGCGATATGCTCTGGTATTATTATTCCAATAAAATGACCGGCAAGGATTCCGCAGGGCATATAATAAACGCGCCGACGAGCGGATATACCGAGGCTAATTTAAAATCGTATAACGGCTATTACAATTATTTCAACATCGGCTCCGCCGGCACCGGATATTTCGAGATTTACAAAAACGGCATAACGGAAGCTAAAAAAGGCACGCCCGACAAAAAGGACGAGTGGGGCGGCGACGCGTCGTGGAATATGCACTGGAAATCGATTTACGGCGGCGCGTATTCGGCGACGAACAAGTACGTGAACGACTATCAGAACACGCCGTATTTTCAGAAATTCAACGTAGACCCGCGCTCCTCCCGCAATTTCTGGGGACAGTATATGCAGAGCATTTTAGGCTCCGTCGGCATGGCGACGCAGTCGTACAACACCTTCAAAGAAAACAATATGATAGATCTGCCGTACACGTTTTTGATACCCGTGTATAACGGCATGCCCGATTACACGCCGCACCCGGACGTGCTGGCGTCAGGCGCCTCGCCCGCGCTCGTGAACACCTACGTCGACGAGCAGAGCTTCGATCAAGGCGTGTTCTCGCTTTTGGGCTGGGTCGGATATAACTTTGAAATGAACCGCCTGGGTTACAGCATAGACGGCGGCGAAACGGTTTGGGAGGACGTAAGACTTATACCGCTCGACCTTTCCGTCAAGGAAGACGTCGGCGTAGTAAACGCCGCCGGCTCAAAAGCTCAGAGGTACAGAGCGGAGATAACCGATCCGCTTCTTAGTCAGCCCGGCGCGCACACGATTATGATAAAAGCGGAGCTCAACGGCAAAACGAGGGTGACGCTCGACGTTTTCCGCGACGGTCCCGTCACCGTGTCGACCGTCGACAACGGCGAGGCGAGGATCACGAATCACTGTATCGACCGCGAGAACGATTCGGCGTCAGGCAGAGAACTGTCGTACTTTACCGAAAACGAGGCGGCGTGGTATATCAAGGGCTGGTTCGGCGTCAACCGCGATATAAAGAATATCGGCTTTTCGATAGACGGAAAGACCCAGGTCTTTGGCAGATATATCACCGCCGTGCGCGACGGGTCGCTCGATCCGTATACCGCGGGCGGCAAGGGCTACAGATTCGAGGGAGAGATCAAAACGTCATACCTTGAGCCCGGCGAGCATACGCTTGAAATATACGTCGTAACGGACGGCGGCGACACGGCGGTGTTGAACGCCCTGCGCGGCGAAGCGATAGAAATGGTGAAAACAAAGGACGCCGTAAAGCTGCACGTCCCGGGCGATATAAACTGCGATACGGAAGTGAACAATAAGGATATAGTCGCCCTGTTCAATTTCGTCAGCGGCTCTAACGTTTTCGCCGATTACGAGGCGGCGGACGTTTCCGGCGACGGTACCGTGAATAACAAGGATATCGTTCTGCTTTTCAGATACGTGAACGGCGGAGCGGATGAAATACAGTGAGGAAAAAATATGAAAAGAAAAGATTATATAAGCTGGGACGAATACTTCATGTCCGTGGCTCTGCT
>CACZVC010000153.1 GCA_902784545.1 uncultured Ruminococcus sp.
TTATATATATTTGCGGCGGTGTCCGACGCGGTCATACTGACCTCGCCTTTTTCTTTTTGCGCGTACTCTCCGGCGACTCCGGCTATCCACGCGCCGCAGGCGGCGTTCAGGCAGAGGTCGGCGGGATTCTGCGAGTTTATGCCGGTGATTATGCCCGACAGAACGTCGCCCGAGCCGGCGGTCGCCATTCCCGGCGCTCCGCGGTCGACGATATAAACCCTGTCGCCGTCCGTCACGACGGTATCCGCGCCCTTCAGAAGCAAGACGACGCCGCGCTTTTTTGCGTATGCGCGCGCATATCCGACCGGATCTTCAAGGATCTTATCGACCGGCTCTCCGCACAGCCGCGAGAATTCAGCCGCGTGCGGCGTTAAAACCACGTTTCCCTTGGATACGTAATCGATTTTTGACAGATGATAAAGTCCGTCCGCGTCTATAAGCACGGGGCAGTCAAGCGTCAGGGCGTATTTTACGACCTCCGCCTTATACTCTTCTCTGCCCAAGCCCATACCGACGCCGACAGACGACGCGCCTCTGAAAGCGTTCTCAAGCTCCGTTTTTTCAAAAGATCCGAGCGGACAAAGCGTGCTTTCGAGCAGATACGGTCCGACGTAACCGGCGATCTCAGCGGGAACGGCGAGCCGCGATATGCCGCACCCGCATTTCAGCGCCGAAAGCGACGCGTTCGCGAGCTTTACCGCGCCGGAATATTCCCGGCAGCCGCCGAGGAGCACCGCCGTGCCGAACGTGTACTTGTGGCAGTCTCTTTTCCTTTCGGGAAAGACCGATATAAAATTAGACGCGCGGCATACTTTGTATAACGATTTATCTATCATTCAGAAGCTCCGTCAATACTCTGCCGTCAACGTCCTTCATTTCCGTGCCGAAAATGCGCGCGAACGTCGGCGCCTCGTCAACTATATCGCACCTTTCAAGCTCCGCTCCGTTTTTGAAATCAGGTCCTTTGGCGTAAAACACGGGCTGAGGTCCCTTATCCGGCATATAGCCGTGCGTGGCTCTGCCGAGGCGGTAATCGTCCTGCCTGAAATTCGCGGTGAGCGGTCTTGTAACGCTCTCGCCGAACGACGTATATCCGTCCGTTTCTATCACGAAATCGAACTGACCGCCCAGCCTGTGCTTTTCTCTCGCTTCCGCTTCGGTCAGCACCTCGGATATGCCGTATATGCCCTCGTCTCTCAAATGGCGGAGATATTCATAAACGGCGTCCTTTACCGCCTTGTCGTAAACGTAGCAGTACGCGACCATACCGCCGGAGCGTATGTAGGCTTTGAGGCTTTTTATTTCTCCGCCCTCCACCGTCAGAAATCCTGCGTCAGCCAAAAGAACGTTCAGGTTTATCGCGCGTTTTATCTCAAGCTGACCGTGGTCGGATATGAGGACGATATTCGTATTTTCAAGCTGTCCCGCGTCCTCGGCGGCGCGGCAGAGCTTTCCGAGCCATTCGTCGGTTTCGTAAATTCCTTTGTCTACGGCTTTGTTGAAAAGTCCGTTCCCGTGGCGGTAGCCGTCTATATTCGCCGGGTGTATCATTATAAGGTCGGGCGAATACTCGCGTATTATATCCGCGGCGCAGTTTATGACGAAAACGTCAGCCTCGGGGTGGCGGCGCTCGATCCAGCCGTCCGCGTATCTGTCGACTATTTTAAGCACCTCGGGCGAGGCGCCGGAGCGTGCGAAAGCCGCCTGCTTCGTATCGCCCGGAAACTGCGTCCAGTATTCGTCTATCAGATAATCTATATCGGGGTGATTTCCCGTGACCGGCCAGAAAACGGCGGCGGTCGTTTTACCCGCCTCCTTGGCGTATGAGAAAATATCCTTTGCGAAAACGTACTCGTGGAACCAGCGCCACGGACGGCCGACAGGTCTCGGATAAAACAGGTCGTTTCCGTTTACGCCGTGCTTATCGGGATATACGCCGGTGGCGATAGAGGTATGCGCCGGATAAGTTATCGTCGGGTAGCACGTTTTTACGGTTTTGACGCACGCGCCGCCGGACAGATATTTTTTGAAGTTCGGCAGCGTTTTCATAAGCTCCATATCGTCGGATACGAGCGCGTCTGCGGATAAAACTATAAGCTTGCTGTTTTTCATAATACACCCTTATACATTTTATTCAGGAACACGGGGCGCAGGTCGTTTTTATGCATACGTATGCCCGGCGAGCCGTGGTCGGATTCCGTGTTTATCAGCTTTATACCGTCCGGCAGAGCTTTATAAAGCTCGTGCTTCGTGCTTAAATTGAGCCCCTGTATATCGCTTGTCTGCTTTGCGCTGCACAGCATATAAACGCCGCCGCCTATATCGCCGCCGAGACAGTAGCCGACAGGCGCGCCGTCTAAATACGTTATATTGCCGGAAAGGCCGAGCGGTACGAAATTGTCGAGCGCTTTTTTTGCGCCGTCGATATCTCCGTCGCCCGATTTCGGCGACCATCCGGCTAATACTTTATACGCGTCGTTTATGTTTTCCGCGTTTATCAAAGCGTTTTTTACGTTGTTTTCGCGGTAAAAGCGGGATAATTTGGCGCGCACCTTCTGGAATTTATGCCCCGTCAGCTCCGTTTGCTCTGTTTTGTCGTAAACGTATTCGGACCTGTCGGGATCCTCCTCAAAAACGGAGCCGAGTGAGACGGACAGCGCGAATTCAACGTCGGACTGCCGCGCCATATAAACGCGGCAGTTTTTATGCGACTTTATAAATTCCTCCTTATACTCATCCGTGCCGACGGGAAAAAGATATTCCCCGTTTTTGTCGCGCACGGCAAAGCCGTCGTCACAGGCAAATAACTCGTAACCGTTGACGTCGCCGTATATAAAGAGCGATAAAAAGCTGTGAGACGCGGTATAGTGGCAAAACCTTTGCCTTATGCGCTCTACCGTTTCCCTGTCTTCCCGTCTCATAAGTCGAGAAGCAGCTCGTATTCCCCGGCTAAAAAGCTTTTAAGCTCGTCCGCCGTAAGCTGTCTGTGCGCAAGTACGGCGAGCGAATAAATATGCTTGCAGAGCTTTTCCGCCCGGTCGTTATCCTTGCCGTCGATATAGCCCTCGGCTTTTTTGTAAAGCGCGGAGGAGGTGTTGACTATGAGCTTCGCCTTGCCCGGTACGTCGCCCATACCGTCCATACGGTAGAATTTCATCATATCGGAGAAACGTCTGTCCTGCTCGTCCTCGTTCATTATCGCGGGCGTTTTTTCATCCTTCAAAGCCGTATACGAGACCTCGAGATCGTCCTTGCCCGAGACTTTTTTGAACAGCTCGGTGAGCTTTTTGTTCTCCTTCGCCTCGCCGTTTTTGAGCATATCGTCGACGTCCGCGTCCACGCGTAAGAATTTCAAGCCCTCGCGGTCGGCTTCAATCGTCGATATGAACTGCGTGTCGAGCGTGTGTTCGAGCAGAAGCACCTCCGCTCCCTGCGCCTCGTACATACCGATATACTGCGCCTGCACGGTCTTGTCCGTGGCGTAGAATATTTTGTTTTCGTGCTTTTCCTTCGCCGTTTCCAGATATTCGTCGACTGTGAGCAGCTTGCCGCTTATCGCGGACGGGAACAGAACGCTGCCCTTTACGCGGTCGAAGAACTTTTTATCGCGCATACAGCCGTATTCGACGAAGACCTTTATATCGTTGTATATCTTTTCGTAGCTCTCTCTGTCGGTATTCATCATACCGTTGAGCTTGTCGGCGACCTTTTTGACTATGTGCGTCGCTATTTTTGAAACGTAGCCGTTGTTCTGCAAATAGCTTCTCGAAACGTTGAGCGGCAGCTCGGGGCAGTCGAGAACGCCGCGGAGCATTAGCAGAAATTCAGGTATCACCTCTTTGATATTGTCGGCGACAAACACCTGATTGTAATACAGCTTTACCTGTCCCTCTATCGGCTCGAAATCCGAATTGAGCTTCGGGAAATAGATGATGCCCTTGAAATTGAGCGGATATTCCGCGTTTATATGCACCCAGAAAAGCGGGTCCTTGTAGTCGTGGAAGACCTTTTTGTAAAACGATTTGTAATCGTCCTCGGTGCAGTCTGACGGCTGTTTCATCCACAGGGGCGTCGTGTCGTTTATCTGCTCCGGCTCTTTTTTGTCCTTACCCTCCTTTTCGGTCTCCTCCGCGTCGGAGAAGAAAACGGGCACGGGCATGAACGAACAGTATTTTTCAAGTATTTCTTTTATTTTATATTCCTTTAAGAGCTCCGCCTCGTCCTCGGCGATCTTCATAATGACGGACGTTCCGCGCTCTTCTCTGTCGGAATCAAACGTTTCATATTCTCCGTCGCTGTTGCAGACCCATTTTACCGCGGGCGCGCCGGTGTAAGACTTTGTTTCGACCGTTACGGTGTCCGATACCATAAAGGATGAATAAAAGCCGAGACCGAAGTGGCCTATGATGCCCTCCTGCGGCTTGCCGGATTCGTCCTTTTCGTATTTTTGTATGAATTCGACCGCGCCGGACAGAGCTATGTTGCAGATATATCTTTCAAGCTCGTCCGCGGTCATCCCTATACCGTTATCGGAAACGGTAAGCGTTCCCGCGGTCTTGTCGAGCACGACGTCTATTCTGTAATTCTGCTCGCCGAGAGATACCTCACCCAAAGATTCAAGCCTTTTCAGTTTCGTCACGGCGTCGGACGCGTTCGATACTATCTCACGCAGAAATATATCCTTATCGGAATAAAGCCATTTTTTGATTATCGGGAACAGATGCTCCGAATCAACGGAGATGCCGCCTTTTTTTATGTTTTCGCTCATAATAAGCCTCCTTTTTATTTTGTCAGTTAATATTGTACACCGCTTTTTTGCTTATGTCAACACTAAAATATGAATTTTTGATTATTGTATAAAACACTTTTTCAAAGGCAAAAATATCGGTAAAGTCAAAAGAAAGGAACTTTATATAATGGACGAAGAAGAAGTGATAAAAAAACAGGAAGGCGCCGGGCTTATAATATATATCGTTTTGGCGGTGATAATCGCCGTGACGATGATAGTATCGGTTATAGCCGCGGTAAACCGCAGAAAAAGCAAAACGCCTCTGCCCGAGGTGACGGAAACGACGACGGTGACGGTCCCGCCGTCAACGGAAAAAACGCCGTCGAATCTGCCGCATATAATCGTCCCCGGCAAAGACGATAAGCAGACGGAAGCCGTAACCGAAACCGAGCCTGAAATAACGGAGACGGAGACGGAGGCTGTGACGACGGAAAAAACGGAGCCGACAGTCGCGGAGCGCGTTTACGTCGTGCCGGTAAGCGGGTACGTTTTAAAGGATTATACGATGGATCTGCCGGTGTATTCCGTTACGATGAACGATTACAGAGTTCATAACGGCACGGATCTCACGTCGTCCGTCGGCGATCCCGTATACGCTTTTACCGACGGCGTGGTATCGAAGATCTATAACGACCCGATGATGGGACAGACTGTCGTGATAGACCACGGCGACGGGCTTTTATCAGTGTATCAGAATCTGCAGGTGACTTTGCCCGAAAATATAGAGACCGGTGTAAAGGTCGCCTCGGGCGACGTTATCGGAGCCGTGGGAGAAACAGCGCTGATAGAGTGCGCCGAGGTCCCGCATCTGCATTTCTGCATTATGAAAAACGGAGCTTATGAGGCGCCGTCCGATTATCTCGGCTCGATACAGGCGCGGGAGGAATAAGACCGTATCCGACCGTGCGCAAAAGAATATAAAAGGGGCTGTCGCATTTGCGGCAGCCTTAATGATTTGCGTCTTTAATGCAAATCAATTCATGACGGTACGACCGTCAATTCATGACGCTTTG
>CACZVC010000154.1 GCA_902784545.1 uncultured Ruminococcus sp.
GACGCAAAGCGTCATGAATTGACGGTCGTACCGTCATGAATTGATTTGCATTAAAGACGCAAATCATTAAGGCTGCCGCAAATGCGACAGCCCCTTTGTATTTATATTACGGCACAAAATCAATATCGTCGGCGTCCTTTACGGTAACGACGGGAACGCCTTTCGACTCAAATACAGGTACGATCTTTTTTTCGGCGATATCGTTCGTTATTTCGTACGACAGCATATATTTTTTGCCGTTTTTCAAAACTATTATATACTGCTCCACGGGCAGATAATTTCCGTAACGGTCGTACTGCCCCTCGGCTTTGACGAGCTTTTCGACCTCGTTATAGTCGTATCTGTCGCTCTGAAGCAGCGACGTCTCCGACGGGAGCCTTATATCCCTGTCGTAGAACGCCGCAAAGGTATTGGCGTTTATGACTACCGATATGAGAAGCATCGCCGTCACGGCGTAAACGGTAACGGAAAAACAGCCGCTTTGCCTTCTGTTCGCGGTGATCTTATCGAGCGCGGAGAGGTATTTTCTGCGCTCCGGCTTGAAGAATATGAGCGTCGCCTTTCTCGCAAAATAGCCGTAGGCGAGCGCGGGAATGACAGCGGAGCTGACGTAGCGCAGAGCGTGGAGCCAGAACCACGCGTCGGACCATATCGCGCCGTTATATATCAGCGCGGAGACCAGAAAGTGAAGCCCGGCGAGCGCCGCGGCGACCGGCAGAAACATTATCGCGCCCGAGAGCATGAAGCGCCCGAACTGCGTTTTCGCCGCGAAAACGCCGTCGCCCGTCGAATCGCATTCCGGCGGCACCGCCTCGTACTCTTTCTGTATCGAGGCTATGAACGTCATAAGCCTTACCTTGTAGCCGGATCTGTTTTTATAGCGGCGCATGGCGTTGTACGCGCCGTTATAGTCGCAGCGCAGAAACAGCGCGTATGCTTTTGAAACGTAAAACGAATCGTCCGCGGTATAATACGATTCGAGCATATCGGCAAGCCCGCCGTCGTCGGATTCGGCGGCGCGGAATATTTCTCTGCCGAAATGAGCGTTCACACCGTCTGAAAACTTGTCGAAAACATCGGACATCACGGCTCTGCTGCGCACTATCCTGTCAAGTCCGTCAAGAAAACCGTAAAGCCGCGGTACGAGCGCCTCGATTATCCTCTTCATCCTCTCCGGCGATTCTATATAGCCGAACGTGAACGTGCGGAAATCGTTTTCGTCGATTTTGAACATAAGATCGTAGGGCGAGTATTTGATATACGGCATTCGGCGGTCGAATATAACGCGGAAATTGAAAACGCTGCACAAGCCTGCGCCCGACGCGGTGTAAACGTATTCTATATCGTAATCGGTGTAGCTCGCGGTGCATATCATCCGCGTAAGATCGCCGTCGTTTTTTATGCCGGAGTATTCGGCGCGGCTGTCAAAACCGTTTGCCCCGCTCTCCTCCGAAAACGCGGATACGCCTTCAAAAAAAGCGTCCGCTATAAGATTTCTCTTTCTCATATATAACCCTTTTGATCCGTTTTGTTACATTATACCCTCATTTTACCGGTTTGTCAAGATGAAGAGTTATTTTTAAAGATAAAACAACGCGGATTAAAACAATAAAGCGGATATGATCAAAATCATCTGCCGTATACGTCAATACTCGTCGTATTCCTGCGTGCGGCTGACGCCTACGATGAGCTTATTGACTCCCGCCTCGTTTACCTCGACCACGCGCATTTCGACCGGTATGGCAATTTCGTTTATTTTCAAACGGTAGCGAAGCTCGAATCTGCCGCGGTTTTTGATATCCGACAGCACGTTATCCTTTGTGAATCTGTGCAGATAATTGGTCAGATCGTCGCGGAAAACGACCGATTTTCCGTTCTGCGCGCTTTTGTTGAAGAAATCCTCGCCCTCCTGCGCAAGACCTAACCCCTTATATCCGACGGTCGACTGGTATTCAATGTATTTATCAGTCTCAAGGTCGACGGTATACAGACAGATATAATTCGTTGATAACGCCATAAGCCTTGAATACGCGATTTTTTCGTCGCGTATGGCGTCGAGAAGCTCCTTTTTCTTCATCTGCGCGTTTATGTTGCTCACGCCTATTATTATGTATCTGCCGCCCTTTATCATACGCATGGCTTTCATTATGACGTAAGTCGGCTCTTCGTCTATAATCTGACGGTAGGTAAGCTGATAAACGCCCTGCTCGTCTATGACCTTTACGACGCTTTCCTTTGTAAACGCCTCGAGAAAATGCTCCACGTCGTCGCGGTACAAAAGTCTGTACGCGTCCTTTCTCGCCTGATCGAAAAAGCTTTTTCCGTGCCTTTCTATCGCCAGACTGTCGTTGCCGTTGCCGGAGGTGTATTCTATGAAATCCTCCGTTTCAAGATCGACGTAAAACAGATTGAAATAGTCCGACGCGAGTGCGCGCGCGATATTCGCGTACGTCGTGCCCTGATCCGAGTCGATGATCGATAAAACGCCGACGGCGACGGCTGAGGCTTTCGTCTTGTTGTTTACGCTCAGGCGCTTTGCAAAATAATGCGCCGTCGCGCCGTCCTGAAGCGTTTCGTCAAAGAACGCGCGCTCTCCGGTACGGCAGCACTGCCTTATGATGCTCATGAAATTCGAGTTGCTGCCGTAAACGCATCTGCCGTAATCAGCGGGATTCGACGAAATGTTGAAGCCGAAGCGCGCCCATAAAAATCTCCTGTAGGTGTGGTTGCTCCTTACAAGTCTTACGTCGTCGTCCACTACCTCGATAATCGCCATCGGGATCGTGTCGAAATAATTGTTCAGGCTGTTGTCGTTTTCTTCCGTCAGCACCGCCAGATCGTGCAGATTTACCCTGCCTATCGCCTCGAAATACGAGGATTCCTTCGGGTCCTCAAAGCCTATCTGTATCCCTCTCCTGTATCTGTCTATCAGCTTTTCGAGCGGTATCGGCTTCAGGTAAAAGAAGCCCTGGAGCTTTGAGCAGCCGATCTCGCGCAGGAATCTGACCTGTTCCTCCGTCTCGACGCCCTCGCACACCGTGTCCATGCCCAAGGACGTAGCCATTTTTACAAGCTCCGTCAGTATTATTTTTCCGCTTTCGCCGTTGTTGAAATTCTGCATAAAGCTCATGTCGAACTTTATAAGCTGGAATTTCACGCTTTGCAAAGTGTCGAGCGACGAATACCCTTTGCCGAAATCGTCCATCCAGACGCTGAAGCCGAGGCTCTGGAAGCGCTGTATCTGCTCCTTCATAAACTCCGTGTCGGAGCCGAGCATGCTTTCCGTTATCTCTATCGTCAGCTTGTCCCTGCCTACGCCGGCGGCGTCGACCCGGCGGCATATCTCGCCGACTATGTCGCACATTTCAAAATCGGAGCGCGACAGGTTTACTGACTGCGGAACGAGGTGGAGCCCCTCGCGCTCCTGCGTCTTTAATTTGCTCAGCACCTTTTCAATGACGCAGAGGTCGAGCTTGTAAATAAGCCCCTCCTCCTCGAGCACGGGTATGAATTCGCCCGGCGACATCGTTCCCTTTTCCGGGTCGATCCATCTGGCGAGCGCCTCCTCGTCGCAGACCTTGCCGTTAACGGCGCGGACTATCGGCTGATAATATACCTGTATCCGGTCCTCGCTTATCGCTTTATCTATATTGTCGATTATGTATCTGCGCCGCCTGATGTTTTCGAGCAGTTCTTTATTGAAATATCCGAAAGTCGATCTGCGTATGTTTTTCTGCGCGTCACACGCGATCTTCGCGCGGTCGCAGGCGGTACCGGCGTCGGCGTCGTCAAACGACGTGTCGTAAATACCGGCTCTTATCATCGGATATTCCCTGCCCTGCGACGACCATTCGTCAAAAATATCCCTAAGTTTGTTTTCTATCCCGAGGCTTTCGGTGCATACGGCGAAGCGGTCGCTGCCGAAGCGGCTGCAGTTTTTCTCCGCAAAGCGCGACGCCAGAAGCCTGCCGAACGCCCGTATCACCTTATCGCCCTCGGAAAATCCGTGCTTGCCGTTATAGAATTTCATCCCGCAGAGATCGAAGTATATCATTACCGGCACGCCGCCGCGGGCTGCAACGGTTTTTTTGTTCTCCTCCGCCAGCTCGAAAAAGTGCGACATGGACGGCAATCCCGTGAGATAGTCGCAGCTGCTCGCTTTTATAACGCTTTCCTCCAGCAGGGCTCTGCTTACGGCGGCGTTGAACCCGCTCTCCTCAAACACGTCCTCGCCGGTGTAATCGCCCTCGTCGATATACCACACGTACGCCGCGCCGTCGCCGTTATCGAGACAGACGTGCTTTCCCGTCGCGTGTATGACGCGGTACGTATTCGTTCCGGGCTTGCGAAAACGGTAAACGACGTTATACGGCACGCCGTTTACAATGAATTTCAAAGCGGCGTCCGCCACGCGCGCCGCGTCGTCCGGGTGCGCACCCGTATACATAAGGTCATCCGTATCGTAAAACGCCTCTTCGCGGTCCGCGCAGCCGAACAGCTCGCGGAAACCGTCGGACAAAACGAGAGTCTCAACGCGCTTGTCAACAAACCGATAAACGGCAAAAGGAACAGGCGATCTTTCCATCTGCGCGCGCTTATCATCAGGCAGCCGGTACTTTTCCATAGCAAACACCTTTTCTCATATGAGTTCTTGATCCTGTTTTGTGTTATCCGTGATGAATTATAACATATTTTAACATAAAAATCAATGGGGTTTTATAAATATTGTACAAAAATGTTTACGCTTATATAATTATTCGCATATCGAATACTGCGGTTTGCGCTTAACTTTTTCATGCCCGTATGAAACCGTGCGGCGCATAAGTCTCAAGGACTGTTTTACGCGGGTCTTTAAACGATGTTTTTTATTAAATTTACACTAAAAAATTCAAAAATTCAAGATATATTTAAAATAAATAAAGTTTTTTATACGCGTGATCTAAAAAAAGTCTTTACTTGTTCAAAAATATAAGGTATAATATTGACAGGGGCGTATTGTTACGTCCGGGAGGCTTGTATGAAATACGTGTTTTGGGGAGCCGGGATCGCGGCGGCGGTCGCCGCCGTCTGCGTTATCGCTTTTCTCATAATCAGGCAATATTCAAAAGCTCATATAACGGACGGCCCCGGCAATACGGAAAACAGCTACCGTCAGATCTCGCAGGACGAGGCTAAGCGGATGATGAAGCAAAACGACGGACATATAATCGTCGACGTCCGCACGTTTGAAGAATACGACGGCGGTCACATTCCCGGCGCCGTCTGCATACCGAACGAAAGCATTTCAAAAGAACCGCCGGAGGAGCTGCCCGACTTCGATCAGGTCATACTGATATACTGCCGAAGCGGCAGGAGAAGCAAGGAGGCGGCGCGGAAGCTGTTTGACATGGGCTATAAAAACGTCTGTGAATTCGGCGGCATAATAGACTGGACGGGAGAAACGACCGTGACGGATAATACGGAGCCCAGGGCGGCGCTTATGGTCAGGATCGGCGAAAAAACGCTTTGCGCGGCGCTTGAAAACAATTCCTCCGCCGCGGAATTTGCGGAAAAGCTGAGCTTTGAGCCGATAACGGTAGAAATGAGCGACTACGGAAATTTTGAAAAGGTCGGCGATCTGCCGTGGACGCTTACAAGAAACGACGCCGTGATAACGACGAAGCCCGGAGATATAATCCTTTATCAGGGCGATAAGATAACGATATATTACGACGAAAATACGTACAGCTTTACCAGACTGGCGTCGATCGGCGCGTCGGAATGGAGCGAATAAGCGGAAATTTAAGGGTATTTAAAGATGATCATAAAATTTATAACAGACCATTTTATAATGCTTTTCGAGCTTATTGGACTTCTTATTCTTTTGGGTATCAGCGTACATACGCCGAAAAGGACGAGGCAGATGACGCTCGCGGTAATAATACTGCTTTTCTCGCTTTCGGTATTGTTTGAGATCGAAGCGTATACGCAGACGTTTGAAACGCTGAGCCTTTTCCGTCCCATGTTCACCGCGTGCATATACACGTTCTACCCGCTGATACTTATAATCACGACGCAGTTAACGGCGGAAATGAAGCTTAAAAACCTGAACGCCATACTGTTTTTACTGCCCGAGCTTATATGCATCCCGATATACTTTTCGTCGCAGTGGACTCATCTCGTTTTCTATTACCACCAGGACAATCACTACGCCGGAGGACCTCTTGCGCGACTGCCTTACATAATATTCGTGTTGTACTGCGTGGTGTTTATCGTCCAGAATATACGGTATTTGAAAAGCAGCAGCATTTACGTCAAGCTGACGGTCAGCTTTATAACGTTCAGCCCGCTTGTCGGCGTTTTCCTGTTTATGATAACCGATTATTCAAACGACTATTCAAGTCTTTTCACATCGTCGCTTGTCGTGTATTATCTGTTCTTATATATCCACAGCGCGAGAACGGACCCGCTTACGAGCCTTCTGAGCCGCCAAAGCTATTATAAGGATATGCAGGGGAGAAATTCGTACAGGATAACCGGCGTAATATCCGTGGACATGAACGAGCTGAAACACATCAACGACAGTCAGGGTCACGACGCCGGCGACGTTGCGCTCAAACTGATATCAAAGACGCTTCTGGAAAGCCGCGGCAGGGCGGGCACGGTATACCGCGTCGGCGGCGACGAGTTCGTTATATTCTACAAGGGCGTCGACGAAAAGTATCTTATAAAAGCGATAGAGGATATGCAGGCGGCGATGGATAAGACCCCGTACACCTGTGCCTTCGGTTACGACGTCAGAGAACCCGGAGAGACAGTTGAAGCCGCCGTCCGCAGATCGGATACGAAAATGTACGAAAACAAAGTAAAAATGAAAGAGGAAGCGCTGAAAAGAGGCGAGGTCCTCCACTCCCGCACGTAAAAAAACCTCCATAGCGGTGTACTTCGTAAAGAAGAAACAAACCCACTTTGACATCTTTCGATCAGAGAAAGCGTCATAGTGGGTTGTTTTATTTTACAATTCAGCTAAATTGCCGCTTTGCGGCAGCTAAATAATACGCCTGCCGGCGTATAGCTAAATTGAAGCCTTACGGCTTCAGCTAAATAAAATTCGCCTCTTAAGCTCGGCGAAGCCGAATTCAGCTCGCGGAGCGAATTTAGCTATGCGAAGCATAATTTAGTTCGCCGTCAGGCGAATTTAGCTTTTTTTGTTATGAGTTCGTGTTTATGAAGAACACCTCGGGCGACGGCCAGTCGCCGTAATGATTTGAAACGAACAGATCGCTCCATTCAGGATAACCGACGGGCGACGGTGCTTCGCTCAGTTCTTTTACCGTTTTTAACGTATATTTGCCGCTGTAATACTTTACAAGCGCGGAATCGTACGCGGAGGCTACCGCCCAATCGTCCCATGCGCCGGAAAAATCGTTATACGTCGCGGCGTTCAGGTCTATCGGTTTGATCTTCGCAAGATTTTCCGCGTTCATCACAAAACCGCTTACGGGAAGCATCGGCTCCGTTTCGTCGGGCTTTCCTCCGGCTTTCTGCACTTCGTTTATCGCGCTGTAATAGTAACAGCCTGATATTGATATCATCGCCGCGCCGTTTCCGACAAATGCGAATTTATTCGTACCTTTTACAAGACCGGTCGAATAACAGTCATTGATATATCCGCCCGCGACGCCGGCAAAGCCTCCCGCGTATTTATCCGCGGCGGTGCTTTCGACCGAGCAGGTCGAATAGCTTTTTGATATCGTCGTGTTTGCCGACGCGCCGACAAGACCTCCGGCTGTCGCACCGGTAACGTCACAGTGATGGTCGGTCAGCCCGACCCATTCGTCGTAGGATCCGTCTTTCGTGTGCCCGCCTGAGAAGCAGCCGGATATTTCAGTTCCGTCCGCCGCCGTCCCGACCAGACCTCCGGCAGTCGTTGTGCCGCTTACTATCATTGTCGAGCCGCTGTACTTTATCGTACCACCGGTCACAGTACCCGCCAGACCTCCGGCGTTTGCCGCTTCGATATCAATATCGGACGAGCTCTTACTGTTTCTTGCAATAACGTTTACTACGTCCGTATTATCAAGCCTGCCCGCCAGCGCTCCCGCGTTTTCCGTACCCTTGACTTTAAAATCTATCAGTTCAAGATCATATACGGAAGAATTGCTGTTCGTGGTGCCGAACAGACCGGAATTTGCGCGCGTCGTTTCCGTTTTTACGTTTGAAATACTGTATCCGCCGCCGTCATATTCAAGCTTATAATCCGTATTGACCGGATAATAATTTCCCGCGGCGGTCGTCAGTTTATTGCTTACGGCATCGTCGGTGTCGTAAATATACTTGCTGCTCCAACCTTCCCAGTCAAGATTTTTCGTCTGCGTCGCTTTTTCTATATTCAGCTTGTTATCGTCGTTTTCATCAAGCTTCGACACGGCTTTATCAAGGTTTTCAAGATGGCGGAAGGAGCTTATTTTCGCCTCGGTCTCGGACGAGCCGTCCGCAAACAGACTGTTTGTAATTTTTTCGGCGCTGTACGCTATGTTCGACAGGCTGACGGTACTGTACGCGACAGCTTGTATCCTGATATTTTCACCGGGTATGAACTGATCCACGGTTTCGCTTGAAATATTGCAAAAATGCGGATTATCGCCTGTTATGTCATCGAGTATTCTGGTATATTCCGGCTGGACTGTCTCGCCGTCAGCCAATAGCTCAATAGACTTTTTCGCGTTGCTTAAAACGCCCGTGATTATCAGCTTGAGCGTATGATATTCCGTATTCGGATCCGTCACTTTGACGGAAAGAGTATCGTCGTTTGTAACGATTATCGACGGAGCAAGAAGATTTATCGTGGGAAGCGATTCGGCTTCCGCGCCGCCGTACCAGCCGAGTACGGAGTTGTTTTTCGCACTGAACGTGCGGCGGGCTGATTTTTTATCCGCGCCGGTGAGTCCCATAACGGTCGCGTAGTCGTCCGTTCCAAG
>CACZVC010000155.1 GCA_902784545.1 uncultured Ruminococcus sp.
ATTTAGCTTGCGAAGCAAATTTAGCTGGGCGAAGCCCAATTTAGCTCGCCGGATAGGGGTTCCCCAACGCGAACTGGAGAGCGTTGGGGGTTCACGACTGGGCGAATTTAGCTGCGGTGTACTTCCTTACGAAGTACACCGCAAGCGAGGCTTTTAAACGTTCCCGAGCGGATTCGAACCGCTGACCTACCGCTTAGGAGGCGGTCGCTCTATCCTGCTGAGCTACGGAAACATCGTTAGTATAATACCACATTTTTTATGATTTTGCAAGGGGTTTTTCTTAATTTTTTACGGTATTAAAACAAAAATACTTGACTTTTTGCGATTTTTTACTTATAATGGATAAAGAGGCTTTGAAAGGAGGTGTGAAAAATAGGATTATTCTCGGGTTTCAAAAAGAAAAACTCTAAACCCAACGCGTTTGTTTTCGTTGATTACGAGCATTGGTACGTTTCCATGATAAAACGGTATTCGCTCCGTCCGCGCATAAGGGAATGGCGCGACGAGCTGGCGAAGGATTATAATATAAAGGAAATGCTGTTTTTTGCGGATTTTTCAAATCCCGGTATGCGCGCCGAGATACTGCGCATACGCGAGGTAACGAATCTTGTTATCGAAACGCAGAACACGAGTCCGCACTACAAAAAGGATTTTACCGATTTTATAATGCTCGATAATATTTATCAGAAAGCGCTTACCTCGCCCGACGTTGATACGTTCATTATTTTTACGGGCGACGGTCATTTTTCATCGGTCACGCGCTTTCTTACCCAGAACTGCGGCAAAAAGGTGCTTGTTTACGCCGTTAAGGACGGTTTGTCCTCTCTTTTGAAAAGCGTTTGCACAAAAACGTATGAGCTGCCGTCTGACAGGGATATTGAGATCACGTATTATTCAATGATAGCAAAACAGATAAGGGAAGCGGATACGTCGGGCAAAAGACTGTCCGAGCCGTCGCTTTCGTCCGTTATAGGCGCCGTTTCGGAATATTACGGCATAGACCGCGAAACGGTCAAGGACAAGGCGAATATGATGTCGGGGCTCGGTTATATTACCGTAACGTCACATAAATTATCTTATAACAAACGTATCAGCACCGTCAGATTAAATGAAGAAAAATTAGCCTCGGACGGGGTAAAGCTGATAACCGATCAGGTGTATCTTATGATACCAAGAAGGAATACAGAGACAAAGTGACTGTAATAAAAGCGGAACGTTTTTCGTTTCGCTTTTTCCATACGGCTGACGGACGGGGAAAACGGCGGCTTTACAAAAAATTTTGATGTTTTTTTTCAAAAAAGTGTAACCTGAAAGACGAAAAAAACGCTTTACAGGGTGAAGGGACCTTCAAAAGGAGTGAGGTGATAAATTGAAAGACGCGGAAATAGTCAAACTGTTCCTCAACAGGAACGAGGACGCTTTGTCCGCCGTTGAGGAAAAGTACGGAGCAAAGCTTTACCGCCTCGCCTTCAGTATCCTGGATAATGCCGAAGACGCGAAGGAATGCGTAAACGACACGTATTTTCAGGCGTGGAATCTGATACCGCCGAACGAGCCTTACGATATTCTTGAAGCGTTTTTATCAAAGATAACGCGCAGCGTCGCGTTTGACAGATACCGCGCGGGCAAAGCGCTCAAGCGCTCTTCCGTTATCGTACCGATAACGGAGGAGCTTGCGGAATGTCTGCCCGACCGGGCGAGCGTCGAGGACGACGCTGCGGGGAAAGAGCTGTTCGGCAGAATAAACAAGTATCTTTACTCAAAATCAAAAACAAAAAGAGATATTTTTATCCGCAGATACTACTTTCTCGATTCCGTGTCGGATATAAGCCGCAGGTTCGGGATAAGCGAAAGCAAGGTAAAGGTCGAGCTTTACCGTATGCGGAACGAGCTCAAAAAGGAGCTTATAAAGGAGGGTTACATTTTATGAACGGTGAAGAATTATTAAAGAATATGGATCAGCTTGACGATAAACTTATTCAGTCCGCGGCGGACGCGAACGGAAAAGGCAGAAAATTGATTTTTCTCGGAGCAGTTGCCGCAGTGCTTACGGTGCTTACGGTGGCCGCCGCCGCGTTCGGCATGATGAACAAAAACGAAGTCACGCTTCCGTCCGGGACGGAGATCGCGACGGAGGCGGAGACGGAGACGGATACAAAAGAGACTGTGCAGACCGCGGAAACGAATGAAAGAGAGTATAAGGATATAAACGATATACCGGGGGCGGTTTTGTACGAGGGAAGAATAAAAGCAAGCGACGTGGAAACGAAAGATACGTTTGCAATGCTCATGGGTCCGAAAGCCTTGTCAGAATCGATCAGGATCAACAGTATACCTTTGGTTTCCGGCACAGTAGAAAATCTGAAAAGCGTTACGATCAGATTTGAAGATAAACAGCAGGAAAACGGAGAAGCGATATGGATATTAAGTACGTTTGATCTCGTCGTCGATCACGTTGTTTCCGGCGACCCGATCGGTGACAGGATCAAATTGTTTGCATTGAACAGAGTAAACAGCTCCGGAATAATTTGCTACGACGACATAAATTCGATCAACGTTGATTTATTTGACGGAAAGCATGCCGCGTTTTTACTGGAAAAAGCCGAATCTTTTGATATAAGTCATTATGAATTTGAAACAAATGAAAACGACGGTTCCGTTGTGATAAAGAAAGTAGCTTATGCTGACATTGATTTTTGTGAGTACGGCAGTTATCGCGCTGTATGGCAATTTGATGAAAATAATAACGGATATTATTCGTACTTATTAGAATATTTAAAAGCTGAAGCAGATTCAGAATACAAGGAAACAGAATAAACTAAAACTGACCCGGACATATACATCATAATATTCGTATAAATATTAAAAAGGGGCTGTCGCATTAAGTGACAACCTCTTTAATGTCCTTTAAGGGACAATTCATGAGCCGTAAGGCTCAATTCATGTTCGATACGAACAATTCAAAGACGCAAATCATTAAGGCTGCCGCAAATGCGACAGCCCCCTTTTTATTATATCGGCAATTCAATATAGAAATCCGCGCCTTTGCCCGGCTCGCTTATAACGCCGTACGCTCCGCCGTGCGCCTCGATTATCTTTTTGACGATCGACAAGCCCAGACCCGTGCCGACGCCGGCGCGTTTATGCGCGCGGTTCTCCTTGAAATACCTGTCCCAGATGTAAGGCAGGTTTTCGGGCAGTATACCGTCGCCGTCGTCGATAACGTCGAAGCGGAGCCGCCCGTCCTTCGTTTCCGTCTGCTTTATAAGCACGCGCATCGAGTCGCCGGTATAGTTTATGGCGTTGTTTATCAGGTTGTAGAAAACCTGCGTCAATTTTATCTCGTCGCCCTTTATTACGTATTCCTTTTCGTACTCGAAATCTATCGTGTAGCCCTGTACGGCGCGCATCGTGGAATACCGCCCGACAAGCTCTTTCAGCGCCGCCGTTACGTTGAATTCCGACAGCTCGATCTTTTCCATACCGGATTCGAGCTTGGAGAGCGACAAAAGGTCGTTTACGAGCCTGTTGAGATGATCCGCCTCGTCTATTATTATCTGTATATTGTCTGCGTTGTTTTCGCCGGGTATGTCGCGCATCATCTCGCCGTAGCCGGATATCATCGTAAGCGGCGTTCTCAGGTCGTGCGACACGTTTGCTATGAGCTCGCGGCGCAGATCGTCCACCTTCTGCAGCTCCGCGGACGCCTTGCCGAGCGTTTCGTTGAGCTCCGCGGTCTCGCGGCATCCGGGGCGCCCGTCGAGCTTTTTGTAAGCCGGCGTGCCTATGTCCTTCGCCGATACGGTCAGCTTGGTAAGCGGCGCGGAAAGCGTGCGCGCGAGAACGGAGGCGATTATCACCGCAGTAAGGATGGAAACGGCGGAAACGATTATCAGCATTCCGGCTATCGTCGTTTTCGTCGCGTCTACCGGTGTAAGCTGTACGCTTATGAGTATCGCCGCGGTAAAATCGTCCTTTTCTATTATTTTCGCGTAAAGCATACTGTCGTTTTCGCCGCTCTGACGCGCCGTGCCGCTTTGACCGTTGAACGTATACGTTATCTGTCCGCCCTCGTTTTGAGCGCTCTCAATTATCGCGTTGACGGCGGAGCCGTTGACGAGTATATCGCGCGGCTTTAAATACGACACGCTTTCGTATTTTCCGTTTTTGTATTTGCGTATGAGTATGTTCGCGTCCGTGGCGCGGCTTATGCCGGCTATTTCATCGGCAAGTGTGTTCGCGTCGTTATCGAGAAGCGACTCCACGGTGTACGCGGCTTTCATTATCTCGCGGTTTTTGGCGAGCCTGTAAAAGTCGTCGAGAAAAACGACGAACAAAAGCCATATAACGGCAAGTATCACCGCCGTGAAAAGCGCCGTTATAAGTATCAGCTTTGTGCGTATTCTGAGTCCGCCGGCTTTTCCGGCGCTCATTTCGACACGCCGTCGAAGCGGTAACCCATGCCGCGCAGCGTTACGATGAATTTCGCGTAATCGCCCAAGCTTTTGCGCAAAAGCTTTATATGTGAATCGAGCGTTCTGTCGTCGCCGTAAAAATCATAGCCCCAGACCTCGGTTATAAGACGCTCGCGCGTCAGGGCTATGCCCTTGTTCCTGACGAAGTAGAAGAGAAGGTCGTATTCCTTCGGAGTCATTTCGGCTTTAACGCCGTCGACGTAAACGATGCGCCCGGTAAAATCCACCGTCAGCCCCTCGAACGTTTCCGTCTCGTGCGGGGCGGCGCCCTGTCCCGAACGCTTTATAAGCGCGGCGACGCGCATCATCAGCTCCTTCGGGGAAAACGGCTTTACGACGTAATCGTCCGCGCCGACTTCAAAGCCGTGTATACGGTCGTATTCCTCGCCGCGCGCCGACAGCATTATTACCGGCACGTTTTTTGTTTTGCGTATCTCCTTAACGGCGGAAAAGCCGTCGAGATCCGGCATCATTATGTCCATTATTATAACGTCGTAGCTGTTTTTTCTCGCCTTGATAACGGCTTCCATGCCGTTTTCCGCCTCGTCCGTGGCGTAGCCCTCGAACTCGGCGTATTTTTTTATTATTTCACGGATTTTCCGTTCGTCGTCGACTATAAGTATTTTTTCCATGCCGCACCTCCGTTTTAATCAGTGTAACACATCATTGTGATGACTGTGTGATAAGCGTCTGAATTATTTATCATCACCGCCGTTATTTTCGGGCTTGAAATCCGCCAGCGGATTTTTGTGTACCGCCTGTTCGACGTTCGAGGAGGCGACGTGCGTATATATCTGCGTAGTGTTTAACTGTTCGTGTCCCAGAATGTCCTGCAATACCCTTATGTCGACGCCGCCCTCGCGGTACATCAGCGTCGCCGCCGTGTGACGGAGCTTGTGTGTCGAAAGCTGCTTGTAGCCGAGTCCCGCGTTTACAAGGTGCTTATGTACGAGCCACTGCACGGTCTTGTTTGAAATGCGCTCGTTTCTGTTGGACAGGAAAACCGGGTGACGGTTTTTCGACTTTTCGTCTTTTACGTTCTTCTGCTCCTCGGTAAGCGATCCGCGGTATTCGAGTATCGCGTCGCGCGCGGCGTCGTTTATGTAAACTATGCGCTGTTTACTGCGTTTGCCGGTTACGACGAGCGACGTCATATCGCGGTCGAAATCCTCCATATTTATCGAAACAAGCTCCGACAGACGCATACCGGTGTTGAGAAACGTTATTATTATGGCGTAGTCGCGCAGCTTTGTTTTGCTGTCCTTTTCCTCGCTCACGGAATTGAGCAGATCGACGCTTTCGTTCAGCGTCATATATTTCGGCAGCGTCTTTTTGCTCGCCGAATGGTCGATGTCGCGCGCCGGGTTGTTTTTTATCTTTCCCGTCACCGTGGCGAATTTGTAAAGCGATTTTACCGCGGAAAGCTTTCTCTGCGCGGAACGCGGGGAAATGCCGCGGCCGCGGCGAAGATAAGATATGTAGTCGTATATCTCGTCCGGCGTCACGCTCTCCATAAACGCGTAATCACAGCCGCGCAGATCTATTTTTTCAAATTCTTCGTCGCATGGCTCGACGTCGGCGCGCACGGCGCACAGGAATTTGAAAAAAATGCGCAGGTCGAGCAGGTATTCGGAAACCGTCAGAAGCGACCTGTTCTGCACGTTTTGTTTGTAGTTTGAAAAATCGAGCAAAGGCTTTGATAACAACGCCTCCGCCTCGGGTGAAATATCCATTTCCGCACTCCTTGTATGTTGATAGAAATATTATACAAAATTTTTTACCGCGCGGTGTGGACGAAAAGTGAATTATATAATAAATAATAGAGAAAAAACAATAAAGAAAAAACGCGGATAGCGTGGAGCGGAGAATGATCCCGGATATCGTATAAAACGGAAGAACAAAGGACGGTTTTTGAAAAAGCGCGAATTCATATCCGATAAAACGCCGATTTTGAAAGAATTTATAATATATACTTGAAAATTTTTTCTGATAATAGTATAATGAAATATATGATATGATAACGAGGTGAAATGTATGACGATGTTTGCTGACCCGAAGTATGAGACCGCGAAGCTGTTTTTGAATCAGATAGTCATGTCGGTGTTCGGGCTTGTTACGGTTATGGCGACGACGGCGTCTGTGCCGCTGACGATAATCTGCGCGGTGCTCGGTATCGGGCTGTACGTTTTTCTTATATACAATATGATGTGGGAGATCGGCGCGAAGGACAGGATAAAGGCGGACGCGGGGCGGTACGAATACAGCGCCTTCAAGCCGATGAAAATGGCGCTCATCGCCGGCATACCTAACTTCGCGGCGGGGGCTTTGTGCCTTTTGTCGCTTATACCGGGCGCGGTGACGGGCAGTATCGCAAACGTGGCGGCTATAATCTGCAAGCTTTTGTGGGGGCATTTTTTAGGGCTCGTAAAGCTTATCGGAATGCTTGAAAATCCTTTTGTCTGGCTTTTCGTCGCGTGCTTCGCGGTGCTTATCGTCGTGCTCGGCTATAACGCCGGGTACCGCGGCATATCGCTTATACCGGCTCTTCACAGATCGAAAAAGGATAAGGAATAATTGACCCCCTAGCCTTCATATAATCAAGTGATTCATTATATGGAGGCCAACCCTTGAAAAATCTGTCGGATAAAAGCATTGTTTTAAGCTCGTATTCGTTCTTTCTCGCTCTCGCGGCGGTCTTTGCGGCTGTCGCGGTGATATTCTCGTCGCCCGCGCTCAGAATGACGGAGGAGGAGGCGGCGCGTCTCGCGGACAGCGGAGCGGTCAAAAGCAAGCCGACGCTTACCGTCATAATCGACGCCGGACACGGCGGCGAGGACGGCGGCGCGGTCGCCGCCGACGGAACGTGCGAAAAGGATATAAACCTCGAAATCGCGCGGCGCCTGTATCTTATCCTCACATCGTACGGAATAGACTGCAGGATGACGCGCGACGACGATATAATGCTGTCGGACGGAGAGGGCGGCACGAAAAAAATGCGCGATCTGAAACGCCGCATAGCCGCGACGGAGGGTGGAGGCTGTATTTTTTTAAGTATACATCAGAACAAATTCCCGGACGAAAGCTGCCGCGGAACGCAGATATACTACTCAAAAAATGCACCGGAATCGCAAAAGCTGGCGTCTGATTTGCAGAACGCCGTAAAAACGTATTTACAGCCGGATAACAAACGGCAGATAAAGCCCGCCGGCTCGGAGATTTTCGTGCTTGACAGATGCACGGTCCCCGCCGTTCTTGCGGAGTGCGGCTTTTTGTCGAATCCCGGGGAGCTTTCGCTGCTTAAAACGGAGGATTATCAAAAAAAGCTCTGTTGTGTGATAGCATTTTCCGTAGCAGGCTTTCTGCTTGACGGACCGGCGCCCGGTCCGTCGTGATATCAAAAACAAAATCAAGGAGGCAAAATATGATAAGCATCAAGAGAATAGACGCGAAAAACGTATGGGACGTTCTGGAGCTTAAACTGAAAAGAGAACAAAAGCATTTCGTCGCGTCGAACGAAATAAGCATAGTACAAGCCTACGCCGCGGCGGGAACGGGATGCGAAGCGTTTCCGTTCGCCGTATATAACGGTCAAAAGGTCGTGGGCTTTCTTATGGTTTGCTATAACGAGGGCGCGTTTTATGAATTGGATGGGAACGTACCGCCCTCGGCGCTCGTAAACAATTACAGCATCTGCCGCCTTATGATAGACAAAAGATATCAAAGAAGAGGTTACGGCAGAGCCGCGATGCTTGCGGCGCTCGATTTTATCAGAACGTGGCCGTGCGGCAAAGCCGACTGCTGCGAAATATCATACGAGCCCGAAAATACGGTTGCAAAAACGCTTTACGCCTCATTGGGCTTTGTCGAAAACGGAGAGCTTGACGGCGACGAGACCGTCGCGGTATTGAAGCTCTGAAAGGATAAAAAATGAAAGTTTTTTTACTTGTCGCCGGTATCGTGCTTATCGTCGCGTGCGTTTTATCGGTTTTGTTCGCGGCGCTCAATCTGTTCGGATACTATCACACTATGGACGGCTCGAATGAGCTTTACGCAAGA
>CACZVC010000156.1 GCA_902784545.1 uncultured Ruminococcus sp.
TTGATCTTATCAATAACAGACCGCGTAAATGTCTTGATTGGCTTTCTCCTGCCGAAGCTTTTGCAGATTTTTGTGTTGCACTTACTTGACAATCCGCCGCGCTCCAGCGGTGGATGAGGCTCTAATACCTTCCCCTTTGGGGGAAGGGGGACCGCGCCAGCGGTGGATGAGGCTCTTTTTCATCCGTCACGCTTTTCCCGACCTGCAAGGCGGCGCGCTTTGCGTACGCAAAGCTCAAATATTTTTCCTTTATCCGTGCATCATCCGGAAACGCAAAACGGCGCGGAAAAATATTTATTTCCGTGCCGTATTTTGTTTTATGAAATTTTATCGAACTTCAAGCGGCACGGAAGCGCCGCCGCGAAGCGTCATTTAAGCCCGCTTATAAGCGTTTTGAACTGCGTTTTATATCCGTCGTCCGGATATTCGTGCTTGTCGATAAGTCCCTTCACGTCGTCAAGCGTCAGGTTTTTTCCGTATTCGCTGTCGTGCAAAAGCATACCGAGCTCGCACAGGGCGGCTATAAGATCGCTGTCGGCGTCGGGCTCGGACCTGATCTCCTCTGCCGTTACCGTGTAATCGTTCTGATTGCTCTTCTCCTCTCCGGGCTTTTTGTATCTTACGGACAGGTCGAACAACTTTTCCGCGTTTTCGCCGAGCCTGAGCTCGTAGCACACCGTTACGGCGTGACCGGCGCCGAGCTCGCCCGCGTCCTTCGTATCGTTTTTGAAATCGGACTCGGACATGATCCTGTTTTCATATCCTATGAGCCTGTATTCTGTCACGCTTTCGGGATCGAACGTTATCTGCAGCTTGACGTCGTTTGCGACGGTGTAAAGCGTCGACAAAAGATCTGCGCCGAATATCTTTTCCGCCTCCTCCTCGCCGTCGATGTAATAATAGACGCCGTTGCCCTTATCGGCTATCGTCTCCATTATACTGTCGCGGTAGTTGCCGTAGCCGAAGCCGAGAACTGAGATATAAACGCCCTGCCCGCGCTTTTCGGCGACGAAATCCTCTATTTCTCCAACGCTCGACATACCGACGTTAAGGTCGCCGTCGGAGGCTAAAATAATTCGGTTGTTTCCGTTCCGCTTATAGTATTTTTCGGCGAGCTCGTAGGCCTTTTTAAGTCCCGCCTCGCCGTTCGTCGCGCCGTTTGCCCGAAGCGAGTCTATCGCCTTCTGTATCATTTCCGCCTTGTTTCCGGCGCAGCCCTCGAGCACGACGCGCTCGCCCGAGGCGTACGTTACGATCGAGACCGTGTCGTTTTCATCGAGGTTTGACGTGAGATACGAAAACGTCCTCTGCAAAAGCGGGAGCTTATCCTCGCTGTTCATCGAGCCGGAGACGTCTATCAGGAAAACGAGGTTGTTATCGGCTTTTCCCGCCGGCTCCTCCGTCTGCAGTCCGAGCGTCAGAAGCGACGTCTGCCCGTTCCACGGACACGGTAAAAGCCTTGCGCTGACGCCGAAAAGCTCGCCGTTCTCCGGCTTTTTGTAAGAATATCCGAAATAATTCACAAGCTCCTCCGTGCGTATCGCGTCGCCCGCCGTGGCTTTCAGCTCATCAAACGTGTAGCCGTTTTTTATCAGGCGGCGCATAAGCGAATACGACGCCGTATCGACGTCGGCGGAAAACGTCGAGACCGCGTGCTCGGACGTTTTTTCAAACCTGTTTTCCGCAAGCTTTTTCGCCTCGGGGTCGAAGTTGCCGCTTATATCGATCAGACCGTCGTGCAATTCATTTTCCGACGGCGCGATCATGTGCCCGCTAATGTCGTTCGACGGCGCCGCCGAACACGAGGCGAGCGCTATCGCGGCGGCGAGAAAAAGCGATACCGTCAAAATACTTTTTTTCATTTTTTATCCTCCTTCAATACTGACAGTATGGTTTCAGCCGTATTTTCGTCAACGGATATTTCGGGGGAATAATCGAATACCGTGCGGTCTACGTTTCCGCGCGAGCGTTTCAGCTCCGGCGAGAAATAATCGCCGTCCGACGTTCTTATCCAGATCTTAACGTCGCTTTCTCCGGTTTTGAGCGGGGCTTCCGCGCTTTGATATATTATCTCCGCTGTTTTTTCGTCAAGCGGTACCGTGTGGTACGCGTTATCCGCCGTCCGCCAGATCAGCGCGGCGCCGCCGTCCGGTACGCTTTCGTATTTTTCACTATCGGTGTTTTTCAGCGCGTCGTACATCATCGTACTGTATGAAGCGTTTGATTTAGGCGCGGCGCTTCCGCTCCTTTTGCCGATACCGCCGATGACAGCCAAAGGCAGCATAAGCCCGACGATAAGCAGAAGCGAAGCCGCCATGGCGATCGCCGCCTTGACGTAGCCCGGCATACGGAAAGCGCGCGTATACGTCTGCGCCTCGTTTATATATTTGTCGTCGATCTCGCCGATACTGTCGACTAATATATCGGCGTATCTTTCTTTGTCCGTCACAGAAGCCCCTCCTTTTTAAGCGTTTCTCCGAGCTTTTCCCTCATGCGGAAAAGCATGGTTTTTACGCTCGACTCGCTTATGCCGGTCTGTCTGCTTATCGTGCCGATATCGAGGCAGAAGTAATAGCGTTTAACGAAAACGACGCGCTTTTCCTTATCAAGCCCGGCTAAAAAAGCGTTCAGCGCGTTTTTCAAAGCCTCGTTTTCGATATACCCGTCAAGCGAAAAATCGGACGGTATAAGCTCCGACAGCTCCTCCGTTATAACGCCCGCGCCGCCTCTCTTCGCCGCTCTTTCACGGCGGAAGCGGTCGATCGACAGCGCGCGGATTATCTTCGTAAGATACGCGCCGAGCATATCGGGACGGTCGGTCGGCATACTGTTCCACGCTTTCATATACGTATCGTTCACGCACTCCTCCGAATCCTGACGCGAGTTTGTAAGCGGATACGATACGGAATAAAGCATTTTCCCGTATTTTATATCCGTCTCACGCACAGCGTCCTGCGAGCGCGCCCAGTACAGATCGACTATTTCTCTGTCCTGCATAAACACCTCCGGTCTTATCCGTTTCACCATATAAGTCGTAAAAAATATCGCCGCGGTTACATAACGGCGAAATTATTTTACAACTTTTTGCGTTTTTTGTCAAGCCCCGGATGATGAGGGCGCGCCGCACGGAAAAAGCCGCTTTCGCTCTCCTTTCCGCCGTTTCAAAACCGTCTTTTCCGTACGTTCGACCAAAGTAGTGAGTTTTTACAAATTGTTTTATTTTATTCATTGAAAAACAGAGATACGACAGAGTATAATATATCGGATATAAATAAAAAGGAGTATAAGTCATGAACAAGAAAATTCTCGTTGAAACATCTGCAAGACACGTTCATCTCACGCATGAAGACGTGGAAAAGCTTTTCGGCAAGGGTCATCAGCTCACCGCCAAAAAGCCGCTTTCACAGCCCGGACAGTTCGCCTGCGAGGAAAGAATAAAGCTCGTCGGCCCGAAAAAGGAAATAGCAAACGTTATAATCCTCGGTCCGGAGCGCAAGGATACGCAGGTCGAGATATCCCTGACTGACGCGCGCACGCTCGGCGTTGAAGCCAAGGTACGCGAAAGCGGAGATATAGAAGGCACCTCCGGCATCAAGCTCGTCGGTCCCGAGGGCGAAGTCGAAATCGAAAAAGGCGTTATCGCCGCGAAGCGTCATATACATATGACTCCCGAGGACGCGGAGATATTCGGCGTACAGGACAAGCAGATAGTCAAGGTAAAAATAGAAAACGACGTCAGATCGACCGTTTTCGGCGACGTAGTCGTAAGAGTAAGCCCGAAATTCGCGCTTGCAATGCACATAGACACCGATGAATCCAACGCCGCATGTGCGTTCGGCACGTGCTACGGCAAACTTTTAAAAAGATAAGGAGATTTGAAAATGAGCAAAGTCAGCGAATGCCCTTACGCGATGAGCGCCGAGGTGCAGCATCAGTGCAAAGTCACAAAGGGTTGTGACCACGGTCCCGCTCCGATCCCGGAGGAGGGCAAGTGGATAAAAGCAAAAGAGATATCCGATATTTCGGCGTACACCCACGGCGTGGGCTGGTGCGCTCCTCAGCAGGGAGCCTGCAAGCTCTCTCTGAACGTCAAAAACGGCATAATCGAAGAGGCTCTCGTTGAGACTATCGGTTGTTCCGGTATGACGCATTCCGCGGCTATGGCGGCGGAGATACTTCCCGGCAAGACGATACTTGAAGCGCTCAACACGGACCTCGTATGCGACGCCATAAACACCGCTATGAGAGAGCTTTTCTTACAGATCGTTTACGGCCGTTCGCAGTCCGCGTTCTCCGAGGGCGGTCTCGTTATAGGCGCCGGTATGGAGGATCTCGGCAAGGGCGAGCGCAGCATGGTCGGTACGATGTACGGCACGAAGGAAAAAGGCGTGCGTTACCTTGAAATGACCGAGGGCTACTGCACGAGAATGGCTCTTGACGAAAACAACGAGGTTATAGGATACGAATTCGTATCTCTCGGCAAGATGACGGATTTCATCAAAAAGGGTATGGAACCGAACGAAGCGTATAAAAAAGCAACGGGTCACTACGGTAGATTTGCTCCCGAGGACGGGGCTGTCAAGTATATAGACCCGCGCAAGGAATAAGGAGGGGTTAAGATGGCTACTTTTGAAGGATATGAAAGACGCGAAGCGAAGATCTTGAGCGTTTTGAAAGAATACGGCATCTCCTCGATAGACGAGTGCAAAAAAATATGTGACGAAAAGGGCATCGACCCCTACACGATAGTACAGGAAACCCAGCCTATATGCTTTGAAAACGCAAAATGGGCTTACACCGTCGGTGCGGCTATCGCCATAAAGTGCGGATGCAAGAAAGCCGCCGACGCCGCCGCTATGATAGGCGTAGGACTTCAGAGCTTCTGCGTTCCCGGCTCTGTAGCGGAAAACAGAAAAGTCGGTTTGGGCCACGGCAACCTCGGCAAAATGCTTCTTTCCGAGGAAACGGAATGCTTCTGCTTCTTAGCCGGTCACGAATCGTTCGCGGCGGCTGAAGGCGCCATAAAGATCGCCCTCAACGCCAACAAGGTCAGAGTAAAACCGCTCCGCGTTATCCTTAACGGTCTCGGCAAGGACGCCGCGTATATAATCTCCCGCATAAACGGCTTCACCTACTGCAAGACGGAATTCGATCCCTATACGGAAACCGTCAAGGTAGTTGAAAAGAAAGCTTTCTCGAACGGTCCCAGAGCCGCGGTCAACTGCTACGGCGCTGACAACGTACCGGAAGGCGTTGCTATAATGAAGCTTGAAAACGTCGGCGTTTCCATCACCGGAAACTCCACCAACCCGACGAGATTCCAGCACCCCGTCGCCGGCACCTACAAGAAATGGGCTGTCGAAAACGGCAAGGCTTACTTCTCCGTCGCGTCCGGCGGCGGCACGGGCAGAACGCTCCATCCCGACAACATGGCTGCCGGTCCGTCCAGCTACGGCATGACCGATACGATGGGCAGGATGCACAGCGACGCTCAGTTCGCGGGCTCCTCCTCCGTCCCGGCTCACGTAGAGATGATGGGTCTTATAGGCATGGGCAACAACCCGATGGTCGGCGCGACAGTCGCTGTCGCCGTCGCCGTCGAAGAGGCTATGAAATAA
>CACZVC010000157.1 GCA_902784545.1 uncultured Ruminococcus sp.
GACGCGTAGCGTTCTATGCTCGTCCTTCTCATCCATATCGTCTGATCGTCGGACAGACCGTGAAGGAGATATAAGGTCTTGTATTTTTTATCCTCCGCCTTGCCGTTTACGCCTATTTCGCCGAGAGCGCCTCTCTGCGGTATAACGATGAGTACCTCGCTCTGCATTCCGAGCGCCTCGCTGTAAAAATCAAGTGATATCAACGCCATTATTCTGTTCCCCCCGGGTTTGTTTTTTTATATTATAATATAAAATTCCGATAATGTCAAGCAGATACTTGACAAATTACGTAATTTAAACTATAATATGGTATATGAACAAAACGGAAAAAAGAGAATTTTATAAAAGACTGATTGTTTTAACGCTTCCTCTTGCGTTTCAAAGCCTTATGCTCGCGGCGGTCGCGGCGGGCGACGCGTTCATGCTCGGCAGACTCGACCAGGATTCGATGTCATCCGTGTCTCTGGCGTCGCAGATACAGTTTATACAGAATATGGTGCTTTCCGCGGTGACGAGCGGCGGCACGATATTAGGCGCGCAGTACTGGGGCAAGGGCGATAAAAAGACGATAAACGATATATTCTGCCTTATACTGCGTATAAACGCGATCGTGTCCGTCATGTTTTTCGTCGGCTGCGTTTTCTTCCCGCGGTATCTTATGTTTTTGTTCGCTCACGACGAGGTGCTTGTCAGCCGCGGCGCGGAGTATCTGAGGATCGCGGGCTGGTCGTATCTTCTTACCGGTATATCGCAGTGCTATCTGGCGATAATGAGGATATCCGGCCACGCCGGCAGGAGCGCATGGATAAGCTCCGGCGCGGTTTTGCTCAATATAGGGCTCAACGCCGTGTTTATATTCGGGCTTTTGGGCTTTCCCGCGATGGGCGTCAAGGGCGCGGCGGTCGCAACGCTTACGGCGCGTATCGTCGAGCTTGTCTGGGCGGTATGCTCGTCGTTCGGAAAAACGTTTATAAGGCCGGATCTGAAAAGGCTGTTTTTCCGCGACAAGCTGCTTCAGGCGGACTTTCGCAAATGCTTTCTGCCGGTGCTCGGAGCGTCGCTTTTGTGGGGTGTCGGTTTTACGTCTTATACCGCCGTTATGGGACATCTCGGAGGCGACGCGGCGGCGGCAAACTCCGTTTCCGCCGTTGTGCGCGACCTTATGTGCTGCGCCTGCAACGGTATAGCCGTGGCGGGCGGAATAATCGTGGGCAACCGGCTGGGTGAAGGCGACCTTGAAAAGGGAAGGCGGTACGGAGACAAGCTGCTTGTCATATCGGTCGTCGTCGGCGTAATAACGGCGGTCATAATAATCGCGCTCATACCCCTGACGCTTGTGATAGCCGATCTTACGGAGCAGGCGAAAAAGAATCTCATCGGCATGATGATAATAATGGCTGTGTATATGATAGGGCGGTGCATAAACACCGTCGTGATAAACGGCGTTTTCGCGGCGGGCGGAGATACTAAATTCGATATGTACAGTCTCGCGGCTACGATGTGGGGGATAGCCGTTCCCATGTCGTTTCTATCGGCTTTCGTGTTCGGCTGGCATATTTATATCGTATATGCGTTTACCTGCATAGATGAATTAGGAAAGATCCCCTGGGTCATGTTCCATTTTAAAAAGCATAAATGGGTAAAAGACCTGACAAGGGACAGAATAAATAATTAAGAGGAGGTTTTTGTATGAGGTACAGAATCGAAGGAGAACCCTTGCCCGTGGTCATCTGCGATCTTGACGCGGGTGAAAAGATCATAACGGAGGGCGGCGGCATGAGCTGGATGTCCCCGAATATGAAAATGGAAACGACGAGCGGCGGCGTCGGCAAGGCTTTCGGAAGGATGTTTTCCGGCGAATCGCTGTTTCAGAACCGTTATACGGCTGAGGGCGGCCCCGGAATGATAGCCTTCGCATCGAGCTTTCCCGGCTCGATAAAAGCTGTCCAGATAACGCCCGACAAGCCGATAATCGTTCAGAAAAGCGCGTTTCTTGCGTGCGAGACAGGCGTTGATCTGTCCGTGCATTTCCAGAAAAGAGTCGGCGCCGGATTTTTCGGCGGCGAGGGCTTCATAATGCAGAAGCTGTCCGGCAACGGTATCGCGTTTCTTGAAATAGACGGTCACGCGGTCGAATACGACCTTGCGGCGGGCGAGAAAATGACGATCGCCACCGGATATCTCGCAAAGATGGACGCGACCTGCTCTATGGACATCGTGGCTATACAGGGCGCGAAAAACGTGCTTTTGGGCGGCGAAGGCTTTTTCAACACGGTCGTCACCGGCCCCGGCAAGATAATCGTTCAGACGATGCCCGCGGCGAAGCTTGCCGGAGCGTTGGGTCTCGGCTCTAAATAACCCGGAATGAACGTTACGGGCGCGGTGTCAAAGATCAAAGGAATCGCGGCGTATATTGCCGCCGCGGTTTTTGTCGTCGCGCTCACGGCGTTTTGCAGATATATTGACGGCGTATTTTTTACGCAGGCTCTGCCGTTCAGACCGGCTGAGCTTGCCGCGGAGGCGCTGATCATAATATCCGCCGTTAAATATATTGCAAAAAACACGCACAAAATAGACATAAAAGCGGTAAAACGTCACATTCCTGTTGCCGTTATACCGCTTTTGCTTGTTTTTGCCGCGTTTTTCTGTATGCCCGCGACAGCGGAGCCGAAGCTGTTTTTCGCTGTGCTTGTCGATACGTTTTCAACGTCGTTTGCCGAGGATCTTATGCTTTGCGCCGTCGGCTGTACGCTTCTGATACATAAAAACAAAATGAACGGAGCGGCGGTGTTTTTAATGCTTCTGTGCATGGCGGTATATGACGCCGCGCTTTCGGGCGAAACGCCCGACGAGCTTGTTTTTTCCGTTCCGGCAGCGCTTGTCATAGGATTTTTTGAGATATACCTGCACCTGAGTACGGAAAGCTCGCTTTTCTGCGCCGCGTTCCATTTCCTTTTGAAAGCGATGACGGGATTCCCGTCATTCACCTCGGCAAAAACGGAACCGTTTATAGGCGTGGACGCCTCGGTCGTTTTATATATCCTCTCCCTTTCCGTCATGGCGGTGCTCGGATTTATAATGAGGGAGAAGAGAAAAACGAGAATGCTTGAGGATACTGAATTTGATTGATAAAGCGAAATACCGGGAACGGTACGCCCTGCCCGGCTTTGCTTTTACGATATATCGTGATTTATACCTATTTTAAAAAAGGAGCTTGATAATGCCATGAAACAAAACAAAGCGTTTAAATACGTCATATCCTTTTTGCTTATTCTGACGTTTATCTGTCCGTCGGTTCTTGCCGATCAGGCTGATATGGAGCAGAGACAGTATTATAAAAACGGTCCCTCGCCCATGGACGGCGAGCCGAAGACCGTTTCTTTCAGCGTCGGCGGATCCGGCGCGGAGGCTGACGGAAATTACCGCATTAGTCTTGACGGCGTGTGGAAAATGACGGACAACGGCGATATAAAGACGCTTGCGGCGGGCGGCGGCTGGGACGGAGCGATCGACGCCGACGTTCCCGGAAGCATACACACGGCGCTTTTCAAAGCCGGCGTTATAGAGGATCCTTATGATTCCGACAATATGAAAAAAGCCAACAAATACGGCGAAAAAAACTGGTATCTTAAAAAAACGTTCGAGTATAATGGCAAAAAAAGCCGCGTTACGCTCGATTTCAAGGGCTTATGCAACGTTGCCGATATTTATCTGAATGGTGAAAAGATCGCCTCTCACGAGGGTATGTTCGGAGGTCCGTTCGTCGACGTTACCGATACAGTCAAAATGGGCGAAAACACTCTCGTCGTTCACCTGAAGCCGGCGAAGGATTATACGAGGACCGTCGTTTTCAACTGCAGCTACGGCTGGCATTACGCAAAGCTCTATCCGCTCGGCATCTGGCAGTCAGTCACTCTGCGCGACCTGCCCGACGTCACGCTCGACAGTCCGTTCGTTAAAACGACGGATTATAAAAAAGGCACGCTCGACTTTGCGATAAAGCTCGATTCAAAAAAGAAAAGCATTGACGGCAAGCTGACGGTCGAGGTGATACCGAAAAACTTTGACGGCAAAACGTCGTATTTTACGGAGTCCGTGTCCGTCAAAGCCGAAACGGTAAATCTGCGTTACAGAGCCGATCTGCCCGACGCGCATTTATGGATGCCGAACGGCTACGGAAGACAGGATCTGTACGAGCTTAAGGTGACGTTTTCGTCGGACGACGGCGGCGTTTCGTCAAGCGTTTCGCAGTTCGGCGTCCGTCAACTTGAAACGGCTCCGTTCCCGTCCGGCGAGCGGAGCGGCGCCTACAACCGCCGGTTCATAATAAACGGAGTGAACGTATATATGAAAGGCGCGGGCTGGTGTACCATCGACGCGATGATGCGTTTCAGCCGCGAGGATTACGACAGGATACTTTCTCGCGCGCACGACGCGGGCATAAACTATTTCCGTTCGTGGGGCGGCGGTCTTGTGGAAACGGATGAATTCTACGATCTCTGCGACGAATACGGTATATGCGTATATCAGGAGTGGCCGTGCTGCTGGGACAGTACGAAAACACAGCCCGCGGACGTGCTTTATGAAACGGTCATTTTAGGCGCGAAGCGTCTGCGCAACCGTCCGTCGCTCATCGTTTACGGCGGCGGCAACGAGGGCGAGGCGCCGTATAACGACAAGGTGCTGAACAACATGGGCAAGCTGACCTACGAATACGACGGCACGCGCGATTTCTGGCGGCAGGACGGCGGCACCGGCTCCTCCAACATAGTCCACGACCATATATGGTGGTCCGGCGCGTCCCCCGAGCATTATATAAAAACGTATACGCCAATGCAGGAAGTCAATATGAGCGAATACGGGCTCGGAAGCATGATGAATCTTTCCTCAATCGCAAAATTCACGACGGACGCTCAGCTGTCCGAATGGCCTTTGAAGAAAAACAACCCGATAAAATATCATACCGCCACGTTCGACGGCTATTACGGCTGGAACGCCACGCCGTACGGCTACGATATCGACACGCATCTTCATTACGCCTCGACTTTTATCGAGGTGAACGGTCTTGCCGATCTTGTTAAAGGCTCGCAGTTGGCGCAGGCTCAGGCGGATTATCCTTTGGCGATAAACGAGCGTATAAAAGCGCCTTACAGCAGCGTGAACGCGATTTATAAGCTGAACGACAACTATCCCGGCGCCTCGTGGTCGATAGTAGACTGGTACGGCGCGCCGAAAACCGCGTATTATCTTATGCAGGACGCTTACCGTCCGCTTATGGCGGCGGCGCTTGCCGATCACTACAACACGCACAACAGCGCGGGCGAATCGTCGCCGCTTGAGCTTCCTGTATACGTCCTCGACGACGTTGAAGCGCTGAGAGGCAGAAAAGCTGAGGTAACGGCGACCGCTTACGGTCAGGAGCTTAACGTCGTAAAGACGGAAAAATTCGACGTAAAACCGGGCGGAGCGGTCATACACGCCGGAACGTTCAGCCTCACGGCGGAGCAGACTGACAACACGCCGCTCATACTCACGTACGACCTTTCGGTCGACGGCGCCTTTTACAACAGAACGTATATGTATTACAACTACGAGCGCGATCCGGGCTGT
>CACZVC010000158.1 GCA_902784545.1 uncultured Ruminococcus sp.
GTCTGCTCCGTCGTTTCGGGGAGCTTGCCGCTTTCAAACGCTTCTATCGCGCCGTCGCCGTAGTAGATCTTAAGCTCGTCGACGAACGCGGTCTCGTTGCGGGAACCGATAGCCAGCTGCGAGCCGTCGTAATGGAGCCTCGTGTTTTCGGTCGCGCCGAGGGATTTGCCGGAAGCGTCGAACACCTCCGCTCTCTTGTAATATTCGACGTTCGTTCCGTCGCTTTCGTACGACGTTTTTTCAGCCGAAAGCTCCAGATACGCGGCAAGCGAGCCGTTCATGTAAACGTTCATGCGTCTGCCGTCGTCCGTGACCTTTATGTTTATATGCTCCTTTACGTCAACGTTTCCGGGATAATCGACGGAATATCTGTCAGAGGCGACGGTAAGCGAATCCGGCGCGTATTTT
This sequence comes from uncultured Ruminococcus sp., assembly GCA_902784545.1. Lineage (GTDB taxonomy): Bacteria > Bacillota > Clostridia > Oscillospirales > CAG-272 > UBA1248. The sequence goes on from CACZVC010000158.1 coordinate 409, forward strand.
TTGACTATAAGGTCGACCCTGCTCGCGTTCGGGCAGATAGCAAGTCCGCTTCCGCCGGGGTAGGAGCCGCCGTTTCCGCCGTTTTCCTGATACCAGTCCCACTCATAATAGTAGAACGCCTGCATCACGTCGCGGTTTTTCGGGTTTTTTTTCTGCATTGCCCCGGGCATTTCGCCTCTTACGAATATGTTTATCATATTCGAGGGCTTCGGTATCTGTATATCGAGGGAGAAAACGTATTCCGCGGGGATATAGTCTATCGTGCGCAGGTCGCAGTAGCCGGAAAGCTTCATTTCCGCGCCGTCGCCGCGCGTGACTATTTCGCACGAGCTGTCGGGTGTGGCGTTCTCCCACTCGAAATAACCGTATAAAGCGTTCAGATTGAGCGGATCGTCGCCGGGATACGCCGAATCGAAATTCTCGTCTATAACCGTGACCGCCGCCGCGGGAAGCGCCGTAAGCATTACCGCAAGGAAAATAGCCGTAATGAATATGACCGTTTTTTTCATGCCGTTATCCTCACTTTCTCTTTATCCTGACTATCACGGCCGCCGCGACCGCGATAAGCGCCGCAGACGCGGCTATGACTATCGCGATAAAAGCTCCGTCGCCGCCGCCCTGCGCCGTTTTTCCGGCTTCGGTCTCTGTCTCCGTCGCCGTCTGAGTCGGCTCGTCTGTTTCCGTATCGGACGCGTATGCGATATCCTTACCGGAGGCGCCGGCGTACGAAAACGCGAATCTTCCGTCGGGCGCCGCGTCGCCAATATCCATAAATTCCATTATATTGCCGGATTCCGTGGAGTTGTCCGACCATTTGAACGTAAAGCTCTTTAATTCATCGGCTCCCGCAAGGCTTTTTTCGAGCTTTACAGCCATATATTCGCCTTCTATATTATACTTCGCCTCGCCTGTTTTTTCCGATTTGAAGCCGTCGGTGAATTTTTCTACCGATAAGGTTTTGCCGTTCCTCTCGCGGTTGAGCACGAGATCGTAGCCCTCCCAGCCGGTGTTTATATCGCCGTCGGTGTTTATATAGAGGTTGAGGAAACTGCTTTTATCCGACGTTTCTATATCCGACGTGCATTTTACGAGGAAGTAAAGATATTTGCTGTCCTGCGAGACCTTTGCGCTGTCTATATCGTTTTTGCCGGTGCCGTTAATGTATCTGATATCGTTATCGTAGCAGACGGTGTTGCGAAGCTCCGCGTCGCCTATGCTGTCCTTGTATTCGGGTCCGACGTTATCCCACGTCGAGAAGTCGTACAGGTCGACAGACTGCTGACCGGACGCCTCCGGCGCTTTTTTTATCCCCTTGAACTTTCTTATATAGTCGCACATCTGGTAGTAGTAGTTGTCGCCGAAGCCGACGCCGTCGCGCATCCTCATAGGCTCGGCGTCGCGCGAGAACTCGGGGTTGAACTGGTCGATATACATATATCCCTTGACGGACGTCTGCGCGAAGAATCTGTTTGACGGATCGTGCACGCAGCCGGCTATCCACTCGTTCCAGCCCGTTATGAGAAGCACCGTCGGGTCGAAGCTCATCGCGGCATTGAACTGCGATTCAAAGCATTTGCCCTCTCCCGTTCCCTCAAGCGAGAAGTTGAAGTCGTTTTTCTTCGTGTTCGGCTCTTCGCCGTAAACGAAGCTCCTGCCCTTGCTTGTGGACGGATGGTGACCGAGAGATATCGCAAGCTCCTCGAATTTGCCGTTTTTGTCTCTGCCCTTGCCGCCGTTTACGAGACCGTACGTGTCGTTTTTCTTGTTGTAGGTGTACTCCTGCAGCCAGCTCCAGTAGCCGTCCTTATCGCACCACGCCCAGTTGCCTCTGACGGTAAAGTCCTTCAGCCATTCCCTGCTTTCCTTTGATATTTTGCTCGTGTTGCCGAAGATAAGGGGCTTGCCCTCCCACATAAAGAACAGCTCTTTGTATTTATCGTAGTTGTTCGGAGCGTAGACGGTTTTTCTTATATGGGATATATCCTTGTCGAAGATCGACGGATTGTCGCCGCAGAAAAAGCAGATCTGAGGCGTGTGGCCGCCCTCTTTTCTGACTTCAAGCCACGTGTCGAACAGGGCGAGGTGTCCTTTATCGAACGTCGCGCCGTTTGAAACGTCGAGGAATATGAAGTCGACGCCCGCCGCGTCGAGCATATACGCGTGCTTTCTGTAAACCCATTTGTCGGTATTGAGATAATAGCCGAAATACGGCTCCGCCCAGTAGGCTTCGCCGCCGCTTGACTGTAAGAACTTTTTATAGTCGGAAAGCCCCATTTCAAGGAATTCCTTTGTGTTGTCCTGAACGTGTACGCCGGCGCCGACCCAGCAGAGGAAGTAGAACAGACCGACGTATTTTTCCTCCCTCGGATCGCCCGCGGAGGCGTTGTCGGAAACGGTCCTTTTAAGGTCGTCCGACGCCGTCCAAAGCGAATAATCTATCTCGCGCGCCTCCCTTTCCGGCAGGGACTGGTCGACCTTGTAATTCGTGAATTCAAGATCGTCGACGTATCCGTCCGTCGCGCCGTCGAAAAGAACGGTGAAATAACCCGACCCGTAAAGCTCGCAGCCGTCCTTCGACACGACCGCGCCGCCGTCCTTATCCGTGACAGAGAACACGCCGTCCTCGATCTTCATCGTGCAGACGCCGGCTCCGTTCACTTTCAAAGTCATATAGTCGAGCTTTTCTTCAAAGCGAACGTTTATCTTTTCGCTTGTTTTTACACCGAGGGATATTTCCGCCTCTGCGCCGCTGTCGTTTTCTTTGATTTGCAGCTTATCCGAGCCGTCGAATTTTATCCATATACCGCGCGAATCGTTGAAGCGCCCGGCTCTCGTCATTCTGACGCCGAGATATATCGCGCCGGAATTCACCTGCGTATCAAACGAAACGTAACCCTCGGAGCAGCCGTAATCGTCGCCGACGAAAACGCTCGAGCCGAACGACAGCTGCTGCTGCGAGATATTGCGCATGGTGTTGTCCTTTACGCTCATCGCGGCGCGGTTTCCGATCGCAAGATTTTCGTTTCTGATATACCAGCTCATCATCTGCTCTGAAAAATCGAAGCGAATGACCTGCAATTCCTTTTTTAACCTCTGCGGAAGACCGCTTTTCAAAGCGTCAGCCGGTCCGGCGGACGCGGCCGCCGCGGCGGACAGAGGAAAAACTATCAGCACCGCCATAAGCAAACACAACAAGCCTCTTATTCTTTTCATCACATAACTCCGTTTCCTTAACTGTGTTTGGATTCATTATATCAGTAAATTTCGGTTTTGTCAACATCATAATCAAAAACGCGGCATATAATTGTATAAAGATTTATTAAGGTGATATATGCTGATACGAAACGATACCGAAACGACGGACGAAACAAGGGACGGGGTGAGATACCGCGCGTCGGTCAGCCGCCCGGTCCTGACGGGGGAAACGGACGCGGAAAAGCGCGGTAACGCGCTGTTTTGCAAAATCGCGGAAAAATACAAAAAGGAGGCGCGGAAAGCGTCCCCTTATAACTATAAAAAGCTGAATTACACGGTAAAATGCGAAAGCCCGCTTTCCGTTTTGTTTGAAAGCGAAAAGCGCGGGAAAAACGGCGCCTTTTCATACACGCCGTTTGCCGTAACGTTCGACGGAAAAGGGCGCGCCGCGCCGCTTTTGCTGTCAAAGGCGCGGAAAAAGGAAATAAAGCGGTTTTTCAAAGAAAACGGCGTTCATATAAAAAGCCGCGAAATCCCGTATTCGTACTTTATCGGAAAGGACGGCCGCGCCGTCGTTTTTGCAAAACGGCGGATAGGAAAACGAGCCGTAAAACAGCTCGTTTTATATTCAGTTCTCCTTTAATTTCTGCATCCTTACGTCCTTGCCGCTGAAGCGGAAGGCGAGAAATTCGCCGTAGATGCGCGACACTATCCTGTCGTCGTACCTTTCAAGCATATCGCGTGTGGACAGATTCGTGCTTATGACGGTCGATCTGCCCGAATTTATGCGCGTGTTCATAAGGTTGTATAAAAATGCGACGACGTCCCTGCCGGGAAGCTCCGTGCCCAGATCGTCTATAACGAGAAGCTCGCATTCGGAGTATTTTGCCGTTTTGCTCTCGGCGTCGCCCTCGCGCCTGAAACGCTCGTCGCGGAAATTGTTGAAAAGCGTTCCGGAGGTGACGTAAACGGTATAAAATCCGCGCTCGACGACTCTTTTTGCGACCGCAACGGCGAGATGAGTTTTGCCCAGCCCCGTGCCGCCGAACAAAAGAACGGAGCCGGAGCCTTCGCCGTTGAAATTATCGGCGTAGTCCTTTACTTTTTTATATACCGTTTCCATATTCTTCCGGTCGTCGCCGGTGTAGTACGACAGGCTGAACGTATCGAAATTCATTTTTTCGCAAAGGTGCGATATACCGGACGATTCATAACCGGCTTTTATTAACTTCTGCCTCATGCAGGAGCACATACGCCCGTCGATATTCCCCTCGTCGCGGCAGAGCGGACATTCGTATTTTATATCGAGCCAGTCCGCGGGGTAGCCGTTTGACGTGAGAAGCGCGCTTTCCTTTTCGATAAGAGCCTCGTTTTCCGCCCTTATCGCCGCGAGCTTTTCGTTCAGTCCGTCCTTACCCTCGCGCACGGCGGCGAAAATACGCGGTCCCGTCGCCTCGAGCTTGTCGCAGATCTCTTTCATCTGCGGGATGATCGCGCAGATCTCGGTTTTTCTGATATCAGCCGTTTCAGCCGCTTTGCGGCGGCGCAGATCGTAGCTTTCCTTTATTTTTACGTAATCGTCGCGGTTGAATGCCATTTTTATGACCTCCGTATCAGTTTTCGCCGTAGCTGCGTTTCATCGCCGCCTCGAAAAATTCGTCCGTGGTAAAGCTGTCGGCGGCGGCGTTTTCGTTCTGTTTGCGCTTTTTGAGCTTGATCTCAGGCTTGCTCTTCGCTATATCCTCGTCGACCTGCTCCGTCGTTTTTATCCCCGCCTCATGCCAGCGTTTGAGGATCGCGGCGGTATAGTCGAGCGACGGCTCCTTGATGCTCGTTATAGTCTGCTCGTACGCCCTCTCTATCATATCTATACCGTAGCCGTACGTTTCAGTCCACGTGTTTATAAGATTTTTTTCCTTTGTTATAAGCGCGCGGTTTCCTATGCCGTACAGCTCTCTGACGCGGCCGACCGTTTCGTTTTTCGCGTTTTCTTTTTTAATG
>CACZVC010000159.1 GCA_902784545.1 uncultured Ruminococcus sp.
GATCTGTAAATATGATGATCGCGCCCGAGCGCTTTTATATATTCGGGCAGACCGATATCTATCTCCGTCACGGGAAATTCCGGCAGTATCTGTTCAAGTATCTTTATTATATCCTCTCCGTCGAGCTGTAAGCAGTTTACGAGAGCCGTCGGCGCGCCGTATTTCTCCTCGAGCTCGTACGCAAGAGCCACGCTGTTTTTATCGCCGGGATCGGCGCAGTTCAGTATTATGACGAAAGGCTTATCGTGCTTTTTAAGCTCGGATACCGTCCTTTCCTCCGCTTCGATATAACTCTGCCGCGGTATGTCTGCGACCGTCCCGTCCGTCGTGACGAGCATAGCAACCGTGCAGTGATCCCTTATGACTTTTTCCGTTCCCTGCTCCGCTGCTTCGTCAAAGCTCACCGGCGTATCCGACCACGGCGTGCGCACCATGCGCGGCATACCGTCCTCGGTCGCGCCCTCCGCGCCCGGAACGATAAAGCCCACGCAGTCTATCATCCTCACCTCGAACGCCGACGCGCCGTCCATATTTACCGTAACGGCTTTTTCCGGTATGAATTTCGGCTCCGTCGTCATCACCGTTTTCCCCTGCGCGCTCTGCGGCAGCTCGTCGCGCGCTCTCTGCCTTTCAAACTCGTCTTCGATATTGGGCAGAACGAGCGTTTCCATAAACCGCTTTATAAACGTCGATTTTCCCGTTCTTACAGGTCCTACGACGCCTATGTATATCTGCCCGTTCGTTCTCCTGGATATGTCCTTATAAATATCCGCTCCGTTCATATTATCCTCCGCGTGATTCCTTTTTGTTATATTTATATTCCGATATTTCCGTTTTATTACGCGGGCGGCGAAAAAAAGCCGCGTTTTACATAAAAATTCATTCATTATCGAATATTTATATCTTGATTTTTCCGCGCGGCGCGGTTATAATGCTTATAACAAAAATATCAGGAGGTAATTATGAAAACCGTTACGATCAAATTAAAAGAGATAAAAGACGTTTATGATTTTGTCACCGTCGTCACGACGTATCCCGGAGATATAGATATAGTCAGCGGCAGATACAGAGTCAACGCCAAAAGCGTTATGGGTATTTTTGCACTCGATCTTACAAAACCGCTCGATCTTGAAATTCACGGAGACGACCCCGACGAGGCTATAAAAGCTCTTAAACCTTTTATAATCTGACGCTTAAAAACATCGTATAAAAAAATACGCTTTTTCATATATTATACGGAAATCTTAAAAGGAGCTCGGTATATGAAAAAGGTATTTTCTTTTTGTCTTGTTATTTCATTATTTACAGGTTTGTTTTCGTTTATATCCTCCGCGGCGGAGTTTACGGACAGTCTCAACTGTAAATCGGCGATACTTATCGAAGCGTCGACCGGAACGGTATTGTATGAGAAAAACGCGGACGCCGCCTATCCTCCCGCCTCGGTGACGAAAATTATGACCGTACTTCTGACGGTCGAGGCGATAGATTCCGGCAAAATCGGACTCAGCGATAAAGTGCCGGTATCGGAAAACGCGGCGGGCATGGGCGGCTCACAGATATATCTCAAAGTCGGTGAGGATATGACGCTCAACGATATGCTCAAATCCGTCGTTGTAGCGAGCGCGAACGACTGTGCGGTAGCGCTCGCCGAATACGTATCGGGAAGCGAGGCTTCCTTCGTCGCCGCGATGAACGAAAGAGCCGCCGCGCTCGGTATGAAAAACACCAATTTCGAAAACGTGACGGGACTTGACGACACGACGAAAAATCACGTCACATCCGCGCGCGATATAGCGATAATGTCTGCGGAGCTTTTGAAGCACGATATTATTTTCAATTATTCAACGATATGGATGGACACGGTAAGAAACGGCGCGTTCGGTCTTACGAACACGAACAGGCTGATACGCTTTTACAAGGGTGCGAACGGTCTTAAAACAGGTATGACGGCGAAAGCCGGCTTCTGTATTTCCGCCGCCGCGAAAAGGAACGGTATGCAGCTTATATCGGTCATAATGGGCGCGCCCGACAGAGACACGCGCAACGCCGCGGCGTCAAAGCTGCTCGATTTCGGCTTTGCGAATTACGGCGTTTACAAAGCGTACGACGCGGAAATGCCGCCGGTCAGACTTACGGGCGGCGAAAGCGAAACGCTGAACATCAGGCACGGCGATTTTTCGGCGCTTTTGCCGTCCGCCGATCTGCGCTCGGTATCGTACGAAACAAAGCTGCCGGATAAGGTAAAAACGCCCCTGAAGCGCGGCGACGAGGTGGGACGTATAGAATTCTATTCAAACGGCAAGCCGATAGGCGAATCCGTGATTTACGCCGCGGAGGACGCGCCGCGCATCGGTTTCAGGGCTGTGTTCATGAAACTGCTCGACAACTTTCTTATGATAAAATGATTATTTATAAATTTGCACTTGCTTTTTTAATTCCTTTGGGATAAAATGATATAAATTATACAGGATTGGAGAAATAAAATGGCTGTCAGATTAAAAACGGATTACTGCAAAGGCTTTATATCGGACGAAGACGTAAAGGGTATTATCCCCGAGATCGAAGGCGCGCGTAAGACGCTTGAAAACGGTACCGGCGCGGGCGCCGATTTTACCGGCTGGGTGCGTTTGCCCTACGATTACGACAAAGAGGAATACGCGAGGATAAAAGCCGCTGCTGAAAAAATAAAGGCAAAATGCGACGTTCTGCTCGTTATAGGCATAGGCGGCTCGTATTTAGGCGCGCGCGCGGCGATAGAATTCGTCAAAAGCCCGCTTTACAACACGCTTAAAAAGGATACGCCGGACATATATTTCACCGGCAACAGCATAAGCTCGACCGCGCTTTCCGAGCTGCTTGAAATATGCGACGGCAAGGATATATGCATAAATGTAATAAGCAAATCGGGAACGACGACGGAACCGGCGGTCGCCTTCCGCATATTCCGCGATCTTCTTATCAGAAAATACGGCAAAAAAGAGGCATACGAGCGTATTTTCATAACGACGGACAAAGCCCGCGGCGCGCTTAAAAAATTAGCCGACGCCGAGGGCTGCGAGACATTCGTCGTGCCGGACGACATAGGCGGCAGATATTCCGTTCTTACCGCAGTCGGTCTTCTTCCGATAGCGGTCGCCGGTATAGATACCGACGTTATGCTTAAAGGCGCGTACGACGCGGCTGAAAAGCTGAGAGCCGCATCTTTCGAGGATAACGACGCGATGAAATACGCCGCTTACAGAAACCTGCTTTACAGGCAAGGAAAGACGATGGAGATAATGGCGTCGTATGAGGCGGGTTACGCCATGATGAACGAATGGTGGAAGCAGCTTTACGGCGAAAGCGAGGGCAAGGACGGCAAGGGCATATTCCCGGCTTCCGTAATTTTCTCGACGGATCTTCACTCTCTCGGTCAGTATATCCAGGAGGGCTTGAGGAATATGTTTGAAACCGTCGTGACGTTCAGGGAGCCGACGGCTGACGTGGCGATACCTTACGACGAGGACAACGAGGACGGTCTCAACTTCTTATTCGGCAAAACGATGTTCGAGGTCAACGCAAACGCCGAGGCGGCGACTATGCTCGCGCATTACGACGGCGGCGTTCCGAACATAGTTCTCGAATTCGATAAAAAGGACGCCTACAACTTCGGCTACGCGGTCTACTTCTTCGAATACGCCTGTGGTATATCCGGCTACACTCTCGGAGTAAATCCGTTCAACCAGCCCGGAGTCGAGGCGTATAAAAAGAATATGTACGCTCTGCTCGGCAAGCCCGGCTACGAGGAGCTCGGCGTTGAGCTTAAAAAGCGTATAAACGGTTAATTTTAGGTAAATTCCGCTGAAAAATCAGAAAAACGTCTTGCATTTTACAAAAACATACTGTATAATATATACAGAATCAGCAAAACGGAGGTTTATTTTATGTTATCACTTATAGTCGGTGTCAAGGGTACCGGTAAAACAAAGCATCTGATCGATCTTACGAACAAGGCTCTTGCCGCTTCGAACGGCAGCGTCGTATGCCTTGAAAAGGGCAATAAGCTGAGATACGACATAAAGCATCAGGTAAGGCTTATAGATACGAGCGAGTATTTTATAAACGACGGTCAGGCTTTATACGGCTTTGTGGCGGGTATTCTTGCGTCGGACCACGATATAACTCATTTATTCATAGATTCGGCGCTTAAGATCTGCCGCGACAATACGGAAAGCTTTGATTTATTCCTTGACGAATGTGCAAAGCTCATCTCTCAGAGAGAGGATCTGGAGCTTGTGATGACGGCTTCGATCGCCGCCGAAGCCGTGACGGAGACCATGGCGAAATACATAGAAAAATAAACGTATAAAGGGCTGCCGTTCATCGGCAGCCACCGTTTTATCATCCCTTGCGTTCATCTGTAAGCGGCTTATCCCAGTATATAACGCCGCCTGCTTTTTTCGCTGTTTCATCCGCTTTTTCGCGCAAGCCGTCAAGAAAGACGGCTTCTTTTTTCTTTGACCGGCGCCCCTTGCCGTTATAAATCTCATCCGAAAAATACGCGTCGTACGACACGGCAAAATCGTCGTCTTCGCTGTGCGGGAAGAAATTAACCGATACCTCGTATTTTATCATACCGCTGTCCGTTTCAGCCGTCAGCTTTACGAGCGCGGCTCGGCGTTTTACGCCGTTATACGTCATATCCGCCTCAAAATATCTTTGATATACGTCTGTCGTTTTCATTTTCTTTTCCTTTCGGTCTGATTTGATTTTTTATTTGTACGACAGTATCAGATTGTAGACCTTCGCCGGCTCCTTTATATTCGATATGACGATACTTCCCTGATTCTGCCCGGGCAGCATGGGGAAAAAGTTTGAATAATCGCTTGCGTTATACGTCCCGCCGACCGTTATCGAGCCGTAGCCGTATTTGTTTATCACGGACATCTGTATAAGCGGAAGCGGTTCGAGATTTATGAATCTGATCTTGCCCCGGTAATACTGCATGACCTTTTTATTCGTTACCGCGTAAATCGTGTATTTGCGCAGCTTAAACGGCAGAATAAACAGCGTGTACACGAAAAATATGCCGCCCGCCCAGAACGGTATCATAAATATAAGGAAAAACGGCGATTCTCCCTCATATATGACCTGCATAAAAATACTTATTGTTCCGAAAATGACGCCGCCGCACCATACGGTAAAAAACGGAACGAGAAACAGGTATACCGGGTTGAATCCGGCTTTCATTTCGGATTTGCCGCTCCATTTGACGTATTCGCCGGGGTTTAAATAATTTCTGTACCAAAGATCCTCGATATAATTGTCATCTCTCACAAAATCACGTCCTTTCCATTATATATCTTGTCCCGAGATCTTCTCTTACGGTAAAACCGAATTTCTCATAAAGCCTGAGAGCCGGTATGTTGCGCTTGAAAACGTACAGGAAAAAACCTGCTTTATTTTCGTTAAGGATATGATTTAAAGCGTACGTTCCAATTCCCTGACCTCTGAAATCTTCAAGCAGATAAAAGTCGTCGAGCTCGTACTCATTGCCGTCCCGGCAGACGCGGTAATAGCCGCAGACTGTTTTATCCTTATATATCCTTATATATTCGGATATA
>CACZVC010000160.1 GCA_902784545.1 uncultured Ruminococcus sp.
TAAAGCCGAACGCGGTGTTGAGTCCCGGAATATATATGACGGCGGTCGTGAGTATAAGCGATAGCACCATGGCGCCGAGCAGATACATATTCTGATTTTTCAGCGTAAATATGGATTTTCTCACGGTCCTCATATTGAACGAGTGGAATATCTCAGCCATCGACATCGTTAAGAACGCCATCGTCATACCGTCGGGCGAATCTACGAATTCAAACGCGCCGCCCTCCATCATGTGACCTATAACGTACGCGGCGAACGTGAGGACCGTTACCATAAGACCCTGATAAATACAGTCAAATCCGACGCCGCCGGAGAATATGCCGGCTTTCGGGTCTCTCGGAGGACGTCCCATTATATCGCGTTCCGATTTTTCCATACCGAGCGCAAGAGCGGGGAAGCAGTCGGTTATAAGGTTGATCCACAGCAGATGAACGGGTCTTAAAAGCGTAAAGCCTATCATCGTCGCGGTGAATATGGATATGACCTCGGATAAGTTGGAGGAGAGCAAAAACTGAATGGATTTCTTTATATTGTCGTATATCCTTCTGCCTTCCTCAACGGCGGTGACTATCGTTGCAAAGTTATCGTCCGCAAGCACCATATCGGCAACGTTCTTCGTAACGTCCGTACCTGTGATGCCCATACCTACGCCGATATCGGCGGCTTTGATGGACGGGGCGTCGTTTACGCCGTCGCCCGTCATAGCGGTTATCCTGCCGAGTCCGCGCCAGGCGTTTACTATCCTTACCTTATGCTCGGGCTGTACGCGGGCGTATACGGAATACTTTACTACGTCGCGGGCAAACTGCTCGTCGGGTATCTTGTCAAGCTGCGCGCCGGTCAGAGCCTGAGAGGCGTCGGTTATTATCGTAAGCTCCTTCGCTATCGCTACGGCGGTGTTTATGTGGTCGCCCGTAATCATTATCGGACGGATACCCGCCTTGCGGCATTCCTCGATAGAAGCCTTTACCTCGGGTCTAACGGGGTCTATCATGCCGTAAAGACCGATGAATATCAGATCGTTTTCAATATCCTCCGCTTCAAAGCTGTCCGGCAGCTTGTCGTAAGTCTTATACGCCGCGGAAAGCACGCGCAGAGCGCTGTCAGCCATGCTTCTGTTCTGCTCGGCTATTTCCGCTCTGTGAGCGTCGGTCAAAGGAAGTATCGCGCCGTCCTTTAAAATGTAAGCGCATTTTTTAAGCACTTCATCGGGCGCGCCCTTAGTGTACTGAACGTATTTGCCGTTTTTGTCGTGTACCGTCGACATCATTTTACGCATACTGTCGAACGGCGCCTCGCCGACTCTGGGATAATTTTTATCGAATTCGGTCTTGTTTATACCTAATTTGTTCGCGTAATTTACAAGCGCGTTTTCAGTCGGCTCGCCCTCCGCTTCGCCCGATTCGCCTATCTGAGCGTCGGAGCAGAGCGCCATAGCCTCGGCTAAAAGCTTGCTGTCGGAGCAGAACTCGCGCACTACCGTCATTTTGTTCTGCGTCAGCGTGCCGGTCTTGTCGGAGCAGATTATCTGCGTGCAGCCGAGCGTTTCAACGGCTGTCAGCCGTCTGATGACCGCGTTGCGCTTTGACATCTTTGTAACGCCTATTGAAAGAACGATTGTAACGACGGTCGCAAGTCCCTCGGGTATAGCCGCGACCGCGAGCGAAACGGCTACCATAAGCATATCTATAACGGGCTTGAAGTTGCCGGTCTTGACGTCGTTTATGAAATTACCGTCCTTGAACGCGGATACCGCGAAAACGATAACGCAAATACCTATAACAAGATACGTGAGGATCTTCGACAGCTCACCAAGTTTTATCTGGAGCGGAGTTTTGCCGTCCTCTGCCTGCGTGAGCGCCGTGGCGATCTTACCCATTTCGGTGTTCATCCCGGTGTCGGTTATAACGGCCTTACCGTGTCCGTAAACTATGGTCGATCCCATATAGACCATATTGCTCCTGTCGCCGAGCGGTACGTTTCCGTCGTCCTTGGCGGTGAGCGTCATAACGGTCTTGTTTACAGGTACGGATTCGCCGGTAAGCGCGGATTCCTCAGCCTTCATCGAAGCGCATTCGATAACGCGCGCGTCGGCGGGAACGGAGTCGCCGGCTTCAAGCACTACTATATCACCGACGACGAGATCCTCGCTCTTGACAACGCGAAGAACGCCGTCGCGTATCACCTTTGAAGTCGCCGCCGTCATCTGCTGAAGAGCCTCTATCGCCTTTTCAGCCTTGTTTTCCTGATATACGCCGAGCACCGCGTTCAGAATAACGACTATACCGATTATTATAACGTCCGCAAACGATTCCTTCTGCGTTACCGCTATGATCGCCGATATCACCGCGGCGACGATAAGTATGATTATCATCGGGTCTGCCAGCTGACGGAAAAACATATGGATTATGGATTCCTTTTTCGCCTCAGCCAGCTTGTTTTTGCCGTTCTTTGAAAGCCTCGCCTCGGCTTCCTTTGAGGATAGACCCGAAAGCTCCGTTTCAAGACCGGACAAGGTATCCTCAATAGAATTAAGATAGTATTTCATTATCTGTCCTTTCTTTTTACTCTAAAAAAGAGACCCATACATTGTTACAATGTATGAGTCTCATATATACATTATTCGTACCGGGCAGACCAGACGGAAGACCGCCGGCTGTTGATCTGACCGCGGCAGACAAAGCCTGCCGAATTACTCCCTCACGGTTATTCGATTTGCTACATTATACAGCTTTTATATTGAAAAGTCAATTAAAACAACGCCGATTTAAAAAACAATTTACAAAACGTTTATTTATCGCAAAGAATTTTATCGGCAACGTATAAGCCGTTCGCCGCCGCCTGTGAAAGCGACCGGGTGAAGCCCGCGCCGTCGCCTATCGCGTAAATGCCGCTTGTTCCCTCAAGCTCGAAATCATTGCATTGCGGGCGCGCGGAATAGTATTTGCATTCGACGCCGTAAAGCAGGGTATCGTAGTTCGCGGTGCCGGGCGCGATCATATCGAGCGCGTCTATCGTCTCGATTATGTTGTCGAGCTGACGTTTGGGCATACAGAGAGACAGATCGCCGGGCACGGCTTTGAGCGACGGGCGCGTGGTGGAGCCGGCAAGCCGCCTTTCGTCCGTTCTTCTGCCCTTGCGCAGGTCGCCTAAACGCTGAACGAGCACGGAGCCGCCGGACATAAGGTTCGATAAGCTCGCGACGTGGCGCGCGTATTCGATCGGGTTGTTGAAAGGATATGTGAATTTCATAGTTGCGAGCAGGGCGAAATTCGTGTTTTTCGTCTTTTTTGCCTCGTCTCTGTAAGAATGGCCGTTGACGGTAAGAACGCCGTCCGTGTTTTCCATAACGACGCTGCCGCGGTCGTTGAAGCAGAACATACGCGTCCTGTCGCCGTATACCTTGGAGCGGTACCAGATCTTAGGCTCGTATATCTTTTCCGCAAAATCCTTCCATATTATAGACGGAAGCTCGACGCGCACGCCGATATCGACCTGGTTGTTCGTAAGCGGTATATTGTTCTTTTTGCACCACGTTGAGAAAAAGCCGGAGCCGGCGCGGCCGACGGCGATTATTATCCTGTCGCCGCGCACCTTATTTTCCTCGCCGCCCGATCTGTACGTTACAGTGTGCAGCTTTATATCTATATCCGAAACGGGCGAGTTTGTGAATATATCGATACGCTCGCTCAGCCAGTCTATCAGTTTAAGCATCGTATCGTAGTTTGAATCCGTACCGAGGTGCTTTACCTGCGCCTGCGCCATGTGAAGATCGTATTTCAGGCAAAGCTGTTTCAGCTCGTCGCTCGGCATGAACCTTTCGGTCGTCGCGCCGAAGGAAACGAGGATCTTGTCCGCCTTTTCTATGTAGTCAATGACGGTCTGCTCCGGCATGAATTCCGTCAGCCAGCCGCCGTATTCGGTGGATATAACGTATTTACCGTCGGAAAAAGCGCCGGCGCCCGCCATACCCTCCATTATCGCGCAGTTTTTACAGCGCAGACACGTTTCCGAAGCCTTCGACAGCATCGGGCAAACGCGGTGCCTTATCTGATTGCCGCGTTCGAGCATACATATTTTAAGCGACGGGTTTCCGGTTATGAGAGAATAAGCCGACATAAGCCCGCCTATACCGCCGCCGATTATTATGATATCATATTTTTCCATTATATATCTCCGTTAAAGTTTCTTTTTTACTATTTTATCGCGCGTCAAGCCCGCGCTTTTGATCGCGCGGCAGATGTAGAATTGTTCTATGCTGCCGAGCTTCGACGATTTTTTAAAGTCGTGTATCAGCTTTTCAAGCTCCGACATATAAACCATATTGTCGTAACCGGCGAGCGGCACAGCTTCGTCGTAAGCGAAGACGATTGTTGAATAAATCGGCACCTTGCCGTAACCGGCTCGTTTAAGCACTCCCGAAACGGCTTTTTTACATTCGTTTTCGGTTATCACGGGGCTTTCAAGCTCGAAGCGCTCGTCGTCCTTTATCTGCACCCAGATATCGTCGCGCGTATTGTCTATTCTCCCCGCCTTGTCGAAAAGCGTGAGAACGAGAACGCCGCCGCGTGTAACGACCACCTCGTCTACGCGCTGGTAGTGGTGCGTACGCGCGGTCCCCTCGGCGAGGACGGGGAAGTAAAGCCTTGTAAAAACGTTTTTTCTGAAATTCGTATCAAGCAAAAACGCTTCAAGCTCGTGGCGCGGCGAAAGCCTGCCCTTTTTTCTCGCGCGGTTCCGCTGGCTGTGATAAAACGCCGATATCAGCGCGGCGATAAGTATAACGAGTATCGCCGCCGCGGCGCCGATAATAAGAATCCGTATAAAATCCATTATTTATACCTTTATTACGTTATTACTGTTTCATTATACCACCGTTTTTGTGATTTGGCAAGTGCTTTTTGCTTTTTTTAAAAAAGATACCGTAAAAAATTCCAAAACGGTATTGACAAATCGGCAGTTTTATGATATTATACTCTTTGCCACGGAACAATTGATTTATGCGGGTGTAGTTCAGTGGTAGAATACCAGCCTTCCAAGCTGGCTATGTGGGTTCGATTCCCATCACCCGCTTGATAAAAGTCTCGCTTTGGCGGGACTTTTTCGTTGAATACGCTTATACGGAGATAAAATGAAAAAAGCGCTTATTATCTTTCTTATAATATCCGTTCTCCTGTCGGCTCTTTTTTCCTGCGTGCAAGAACAGGATACAACGGAGACGGAAAGCGGTACAGCGACCGTAACAAAAGAGGAGACGACCGTTATGGAAACAGAAGCGGAAACAGAGAAATATGATCTGAGCGACGGCGGAAAGCGTTTTTATTTTTCAAACGGCGGCTCGGACGATAATACGGGCAATAGCGAGGAAAGTCCGTGGAAAAGCTTTTCAAAGCTCGATAAAATAAAGCTCGAGCCGGGCGACAGAGTGCTTTTGCGGCGCGGTGATACGTTTGAAGAAAGGCTGACGGTGCGCGGCTCCGGAACCCCGGATGAATGGATATACATAGGCGGCTACGGCGGCAATACAGAAATGCCCGTTATTAAACTTAACGGCACGCGCGACGATATAGCGATACTGTGCGACGACAAA
>CACZVC010000161.1 GCA_902784545.1 uncultured Ruminococcus sp.
GGGCGGACCCCTCCCCTACAAACGGCTTCGTTTATTGTGCGGCGATAATTTACGGGAGGGCAGACCCCTCCCCTACAAATATTCCGATTTTTATTCTTTTTTTCGCGCCTGCTTAATTTTACAGGTCTTCCTCGTCGTGCGATTTGAAGCCTTCGCCGAAGACGGAGGTTGCTTTCGTGACTATCATAAACGCGTTTTTGTCCTCCTCGCGCACTATGTCACGCGCCTCGGGGAGGGAGCGCATACGGAGCACGACCATAAGAACCTCCTTATCCTGCCCGGTGTAGGCGCCTTTGCCCTTCAGCAGCGTGGCGCCGGCGTCGAGCTCCTTCATTATCCTGTCGGCTATTTTTTCCTTTGCGGAGCTTATCACGTAGACAAGACGGGCGCCGTCGCCGCCGTAAAGCACGGAGTTGAACACCATCATATAAACGGTCAGCGCGAGCGCGGCGTAAAGCGCTATATCAAGATCCTTGAATACTATGCCGGACGCGGCGATTATCATGCTGTCGACGATAAGGAAAAGCGTTCCGGTCCTTATATATCTGTATCTCTGCCGCATTATGCGCACGATTATATCCGTGCCGCCGGTCGTCGCGCCTCCGCGGAACACAAGACCTATGCCGATTGCCTGAAGCGCGCCTCCCGCGACCGCGGCGAGCAGCAGATTGCTTGTGATGGAGCCGACTGTTCTGTCAAGTATCTCCATCGCGCCGCTCGACAGCGCCACGGCGTAAATCGTCGTCCATAAAAAACGGAAGCCGAATTTCACCACGCCCAAAATCATTATAGGCACGTTTATTATTATGATTATCGTACCGGCGTTCAGCGGGACGAAGTGGTTTATTATTATGGCTATGCCGGAAACGCCGCCCGGCGCGAGATTGTTCGGGTCGAGGAACATCGAGATACCGGCGGCGAAAATAAGACTTCCCGCGGTTATCATAATAAAGTCCTTTAAGTTTTCCGCAAAGCTTTTTTTCTTCGGCTTCGGAAATATTTTCTTTTTATTCTTCATAATGACGCACCTGCTTCAAGTGTATTATTTTTGTATATCCGTTTAATTATATCATGATTTTTTCCTTTTTTCAAGTGTGTAAATAGCGGAAAGTATTGATTTTCGTGAAAAAATATGATAAAATAGCGCAAAGGAGAGTGAAATGAAAAGACTTGACACGATTCTTTCGTTATTGAGCCCCGGCTGCCGCCTTGCGGATATAGGCTGTGACCACGCGTATATTCCCGTCGCCGCCGTATCGTCCGGCGCCGCCTCGTTCGCCTACGCCTCGGACGTGCGCGAGGGACCGCTTTCGCGGGCGAGGGAAAACGCGGAAAAAGCCGGATTGTCGGACAGGATCGTCCTCGACCTCGCCGACGGGCTTGAAAACGCGGAAAAATACGCGCCCGACACGGTCGTTATCGCCGGTATGGGCGGCGAGCTTATAGCCGGAATAATCGACAAAGCGGATTTTGTGAAAAAAGGCGGCGTAAGGCTGATACTTCAACCGATGACCTGCCCGGAAAAACTGCGGCGGTATCTTTTATCCGCCGGCTTCGCCATCACCGCCGAACGGCTTGCGAAGGAGGACAGGCGTATTTATCAGATAATCGTCTGCGAATACACAAAAGAGACCGGAAATTACACGGAAACGGAGCTTCTTACCGGTAAAAACACGGAGGATAAAGAGCTTTTGCCCGCGCTGTACCGCAAATACATAAACAAATACGAGAAGATAATAAAGGGAAAAGCCGCCTCGGGTGTTGATCACTCCTTTGAGGACAAAATATCGGGCGAGCTTAAGGAAAAATATGAAAACAACAGAGCTTTATAAAAAACTGAACGGGATAATACCCCCGGAATTGAGCTGCGCGTGGGATAACGACGGTCTGTCCGTTCTGCCGCGCCCCGATCACGAAAGCAAAAGGATACTTGTCAGCCTCGACGTGCGCGACGAGGTGATAGATCACGCCGTGAAAAACGGATTCGATACGATAGTAACGCATCACCCGCTTATTTTCGCAAAGCTCGGGGAGCTGAACGGCTCTACCGTCCCGTCGGGCAAAGCCGTGCGGCTGATACGCGCTGATATAGCCGCCATGAGCTTCCATACGAGATTCGACGCGCTCGACGGCGGCGTGTCGGACGCGCTCTGCGCGGCGCTCGGTCTGACGCCCGAAAAGAAATTCGCCGATGGTGGCTGTGCGAGGCTGTGCCGCTTTGAAAAAACGTCGCTCGACGCGTTTGCAAAAAAAGTGAAGGACGTTTTGGGCGGCGCTCATTTCTTCTGCGAAAAGGGCGGCGATACCGTGTCGTGCGCCGCGGTCTGCGGCGGCTCGGCGGGCGATTTCGTGCCGGACGCGCTCGCGGAGGGCGCGGACGTGTTCGTCTGCGGCGAGATGAGATATCACGGCGCGACTGACGCGGCGGATTCAGGTCTGACCGTTATCTGCGCCGGCCATTACGAGACGGAGGCTCCGGCGCTTTGCCGCCTTGCCGGTATCGTCAGAGAGCAGAGCGGCGCGTACGTCGAAATATACGAGGTAAAACAGTATGCCGTTTGACGGATTTACGGTCGCCGCGGTCGCCGCGCAGATAAACCGCGAGCTTTCCGGCGCGAGAGTCGAGCGCGTGAACGCGCCGACGGCGGACGAAATAGTGCTTAATCTGCGCACGGAGGACAGACGGAGCGTAAAGCTTTGTCTTTCCGCCTCGTCGAGCATACCGAAGGTCAATCT
Source organism: uncultured Ruminococcus sp. (assembly GCA_902784545.1). GTDB lineage: Bacteria > Bacillota > Clostridia > Oscillospirales > CAG-272 > UBA1248. The sequence continues at coordinate 2,737 of CACZVC010000161.1, forward strand.
GACCTCCGTCGTAAAGGACAACCCGGCGCAGGCGAGCGCGCTTTGTATGCACTTGCGCAAGCATCTGAACTCCGCGAGGCTCGTCTCCGCTTCACAGCCGGGCTTCGAGCGCGTTATAAAGCTGGAGCTTCTGACGACGGACGAAATGGGTTATCCGCGCACGGAATATATATACTGCGAGATAATGGGCAAATACAGCAACGTTATACTTACCGACGCGGACGGCAGGATAATAAACTGCATAAAGCCCGTCGATATAACGACCTCGTCGAAAAGGCAGGTGCTGCCGGGTATGAAATACGAGGCGCCGCCCCCGCAGGACAAGCTGATACCGACGGAGGTCTCCGCGGACGATTTTGCCGGGTGCGTGGAAAAGAACGGCGAGGTCGAGGCGGACGGATTTTTTGTCAAATGCTTCCGCGGCTTCTCTCCGCTTTTGTCGCGCGAGGCGGCGTATCTTGCGAACGCCTCCGGCAGACCGGCGCGTGAACGCGGAGCCGCGCTTTACGGCGTGTTCTGCGCGTTTATGAGGTGCGTGAAAGAATCGGATTTCTGTCCGTGCATAATTTACGACGGCAAAAAGCCGGTCGATTTTTCGGCGTTCATCATAAAGCAGTACGGCAAAGGATACGAGCTTAAAATTTTCGATTCGGTGAGCGACTGCATAGACAGCTTTTATTCCGAGCGTGAAAACGTCGAGCGGATAAAACAGCGCGGCGGCGACATACTGCGCATCATAAACTCCGCCGAGCTTCACATAAAGAAGAAAGCGGAGAACATAAACGACGATATAATAAAATGCGGCGACGCGGAGAAATACCGTCTGTACGGCGATCTTATAACGGCGAATCTTTACCGCGCGGAAAAGGGCGCGGCTGAAATGAAGGTCGAAAACTATTACGACGAAAACTGTCCTCTGATCGGAATACCGCTCGACCCGCGCCTTACCGCGACCGCGAACGCGCAGAAATACTATAAAAAATACAACAAGCTGAAGACCGCGAGGACGGAGGCGGCGAAGCGCGCGGAACAGACGAAGGGCGAGCTTGAATATATACAAACTGTCGCCGACGCTCTGTCGCGCTCTGAGACCGAGGAGGATCTGGAGCAGATAAGAGCCGAGCTTTACGAAACGGGCTACGCCTCGAAAATGAAGGACGGCGGCAAAAAGAAGCCGGTGAAATCAAAGCCTCTGCGCTTTAAAACGGACGGAGGTTACGACGTTTTCGTCGGAAAGAACAACACGCAGAACGACAGACTGACATTAAAGGAGGCCTCGCGCTTCGACTGGTTTTTCCACGTCAAAAACGCGCCGGGCAGTCACGTTATAATGGTGTCGGACGGCGACGAGCCGTCGGCTGAGGACTTCACGCAGGCGGCGAGGCTCGCGGCGTACTATTCGTCGAAGCGCGGCGGGCAGAACGTCGAGGTCGATTATACGCAGGTAAAAAACATAAAAAAACCGGCGGGCTCCGCGCCGGGCTTCGTGATATATTCGCAGAATTATTCCGCGGTTGTAACGCCGTCGGAGGAGGAAGCGCAAAGGCTTAAGGTATGAGAGAAAAAACGGTCGGCATCTGCACGCTCGGATGCAGGGTGAATCAGTATGAAAGCGACGCTCTGGCGCACGAATTCCTCGTGCGCGGCTGGGACGTGCGCGATTTTTCCGACGAATGCTCGGTGTATATAATAAACACCTGCACCGTCACGGCTGAATCCGACAGAAAATCAAGGCAGATGATACGCCGTGCGAAATCGGACGGCGCTTTCGTTATAGTCTGCGGCTGTTACAGTCAGATAAAGCCGGAGAAGGCGGCGGAATTCGCCGATTTCGTCTGCGGCACGCGCAACAAATCCGCGGCGATAGACGCGGCGGAATCGTTCATAGCCGGTGAGAAAACGGAAAAAATAAAAACGCCCGATCCTTCGACCTTGCCGATAGAGCCGCTTTTCGCGCCTTATACGGAGCGGACGCGGGCGTTCGTAAAGATAGAGGACGGCTGCGACGGTAAATGCGCGTACTGCCTTATCCGCTTTGCTCGCGGAGGCGTTGTGTCGCGCGGTGAGGACGATATTTTATCGGAGCTTGAGGCGCTTTACGACAAAGGATATAAGGAAGCGGTGCTTACGGGCATCGAGACCGCGGCTTACGGGCGCGATACGGGCACCGACCTCGTGTCCCTGCTTTTGAAAACGAACGGGATCAGATGCCCGGACAGGATACGGCTGAGCTCTCTCGATCCGGCGTATCTTACGCCGCGCACGTCGGAGAAGCTGGCGCAGGTAAAGCGCCTTATGCCGCATCTGCACTTATCCGTTCAGAGCGGAAGCTCGAAGATCCTCGCCGCTATGCGCCGCAGATACAACGCGGAAATGCTTTATAAAAATATGACGGAATGCAGGAAAGCGATGCCGGGGATCAGATTTTCGGCGGATATAATCGCCGGATTTCCCGGAGAGGATGAGAACGACCATAAAAAAACGCTTGAATTCCTCGATTTCGCAAATTTAGTGCACGCCCACATTTTCCCGTTCTCCGAAAGAGAGGGGACCGAGGCGGCGGGCATGAGCGGCAGGCTCGACAAAAAAACGAAAGCCGACCGCGCCGCCGATCTCGCCCGGCGTCAGAGCGAAATAAACGCAAAGAACGCGGAAACGCTTATCGGAAAAAGCGTAAACGTGCTTTTTGAAACGTATGAAAACGGCGTCGCCGCGGGTCACACGGACGAATTTCTCCACGTCCGCGCGAAAACGCCGGACGATTTGCGCGGAGAGGTGCGCGAAGCGACGGTCACGGGGTACGGGGAGGAGACGTTTGAAAGCGCGGTATATCGCAAAAAAAGCGATATGTCTTCGACGCGATATGCCCTGCGGGGCGTGAGGAGAAACAGCGGTTAAGAATAATGAAATCAATAGAATATATAAAATAAGCGCGCGGCGCGGTGGGGGGGACGCCCGCGCGCGCAGCTTACGCTGCAAAGTCCCCGGATCCCATACCGTCAAAAAGCCCCGACTTATGTTGGGGGTGGTGGGGTTTGGGGCGGTCAGGGGTTCCCCGCCGCGAACTTGAGAGCGGTGGGGGTTCCCGTAAGGGGGGCGGGGGAGCCCCAATCGCGGCGAAGCCGCACAATTTGTCGCGAAGCGGCTCCTCCCGCGACAGGAATTTAAAAAGAATAAAGAATAAAGAAAAAAGAAGAAAGAATAAAAATCGGAGTATTTGTAGGGGAGGGCATTGCCCTCCCGTAAATTATTGCCGCATAATAAACGAAGCCGCTTGTAGGGGAGGGGTCAGCCCTCCCGTTCCTTAAAACAGGGGTCCGCCCTCCCGTTCCTTAAACATAACGGAGATCTTATTTTTTTACAAGCGCGTTTGCGCGGCTGCGCGGGATATTGAAGTATATCACGCCGGCGTCCGCGCTTTCGCTTTCTTTACGCGAATCGATTATTTCTTTTGCCTTTGTCACGGTCGAGTCGTTTTTCTCCTCACTTTTGTTTTCGTACGGCACGGTCAGCTTTATGATATACGGTATCGCGGAGTCGGAGAGATTTGCAAGCTTGTTTACGTCTATATCCGCGTCGGCGCCCGATATATACCTGTTTACGTTATATTCCGCTATACGCGCGTCGACGTCGCAGAAGCAGAGCGCGCCGAAAAG
>CACZVC010000162.1 GCA_902784545.1 uncultured Ruminococcus sp.
ACGCATAACGCTCGCACCCGACGCGTTTTCGTATTATAACGCGGAGCTTGAATACGGTATGTTCGACTCGGACGATACCGTAAAGCTCGGCACGTCGTGTAGGAACACAGTATTTTCAAAGGACGTGTTCGTAAGAAACGGAAAACTCCTGCTGTCGCCGGATTGAATATGCCTCTGGCAAACTGAATTCGCCTTCGGCGAGCTAAATTCAACTTCGTTGAGCTAAATTCAGCTTCGCTGAGCTAAATTCGCCCTGTCGGGCGAGCTGTCGGAGGAGAATTCCTTTAAGCTGCCGCGCAGCGGCTATTTAGCTGACGCATAGCGTCTATTTAGCTGACGCAAAGCGTCTATTTAGCTGTACGCCAAAGGCGTACTATTTAGCTGTACGCCAAAGGCGTACTATTTAGCTGCCGTACAGCGGCTATTTAGCTGAATTCACCCTTACGGGTGAGCTAAATTCAACTTCGTTGAGCTAAATTCGCCCTGTCGGGCGAGCTAAATTTGCTTCGCAAGCTAAATTTGCCTTCGGCAAGCTAAATTCGCCTTCGGCGAGCTGAATTCGCTTCGCGAATTGAATATTATACCTTTTTTCCGTCAACAATACGGAAAAAGGAGGTATGATATGAAATACAGAGGACTTATATTTTTTACGGCGCTTGTCGCGCGGCTTTGCCGGTAAACGGCGAGGCGGGTGTATACGACAAGCTGGTGCGGCTCCACGTCGTTGCGAATTCCGACGGCGACGAAGATCAGGCGCTTAAACTCAAGGTCAGGGACGCGCTGCTCGAATACAGCCGCAGCATTCTCTCCGGGTGTACGACCGCGGACGAGGCGAAGGCGGCGGTCGAGGCGCACAGGGACGATATAATATCCGTCTGCCGCGGCGTCATAGCCGAAAACGGCTCCGATCATCCTGTCAGCTTAAAGCTCGGCTTCGAGGCGTACCCGGAAAAAACGTACGGCGGCGTGACCTTGCCTTCGGGCGACTACTATTCCGTGCGCGTTATAATCGGGGAAGGCGGCGGCCATAACTGGTGGTGCGTGCTTTTCCCGCCGCTCTGCGTCGGCGCGGCTGAGGAGGAGCGCTCCGTTATGGCGAGCGCGGGGCTTACAAAGGACGAGGTCGACCTTCTGACTGACAACGACGGCGGAAAATATGTGCTTAAATTCCGTATTATCGAGTTTTTACGACGCACGTTTACCTCAAAATGACAAATTTTTTAAATTTACTGTGAAATGTATTGCATTTCCTGATTTTTATGATATAATACAATAACCGAATTTCAAAAAGCAGGTTATTTATTATGACTGAATTCAAAAGAATAGGCGTACTTACCTCGGGCGGCGACGCGCCCGGAATGAACGCGGCGGTCCGCGCCGTGACGCGCTCCGCGCTTCTCTGCGGAGTTGAGGTAATGGGCATATACGGCGGATATCAGGGTCTTATGGACGACGATATGAAGCTGTTCAGATCCAAGGACGTCGCCGGCATAATCTCGCACGGCGGCACGATCCTTTATTCCGCGCGCGCCGCGGAATTCAAAACCGAGGAAGGTATGCAGAAGGCTATCGCCGTCTGCAAAAAGAACAGGATAGACGGTATAATCGCCATAGGCGGCGACGGCACGTTCCGCGGAGCGACCGACCTGTCCGTCCGCGGCATACCGACCGTCGGCATTCCCGGCACGATAGACAACGATATTTCGTCGACCGACTACACGATAGGCTTCGACACGGCCGCCAACACGATAATCGAGCTTATTGACAAGATACGCGACACCTGCGAATCGCACGCGCGGTGCGACGTCGTCGAGGTCATGGGCAGGAACGAAGGCGATCTTGCGATACAGAGCGGTCTTGCGACCGGCGCGATAGCCGTCGCCGTCGGAGAGATACCGTTCGACGAGGAAGCGGCGATAAACCGCATAAGAGTCGCGCGCGAGCACGGCAAACGCAACTTTATCGTCGTCGTTGCCGAGGGCAAAAAGGGCTACGCGGAGGGCTTTACGAAGCGTATAGAGGAGCAGACCGGCGTTGAGAGCCGCTTTACGAGGCTCGGACACGTACAGCGCGGCGGCTCGCCCACTCTCCGCGACAGAGTTACGGCGTCTCTTATGGGACAGTACGCCGTCGACAAGCTGTTCGAGGGCAAATCCGACATCGTTATATGCGAGCGCAAACGCGAAATAGTCGCGATGAACATCGGCTTCGCGCTGAGCGTCGACAAGCTGTTCAAGGGCAAGCTGACGGACGAGGAAAAGGCGAAGATCTCCAAAGCCGACTTTGAAAAGATGGAAGCCATCTGCGCCGAGCGCAGAGCGAAAAAGATGCAGCTTTACAACACCGCGAGGATCACCTGCGTCTGATAATATAAGAAACAATAAAAAACCGGCCGGATTGAAAACGATTTCCATCTCCGACCGGTTTTTTTGCCGCAATCGTTTCAGTTTTTCAGCGCGGTAAGCGGCACGACGTAAACCCCGTCGTTTCTTTTATACGCGGCGTTCGATATGCCGCAGATAACGCATTTCACACGCGGCGCTTTTCCGCCGTTTTTTATTATATCGGCGCAAACCTTGTTTAAATTCGCGGCTCCCTCGTCGATCCGCCTCGCGCCGAGCGCGATATCGAACGCGCACCATTCACCGTCCGCAAGCTCTATCACCGCGTCTGTTTCGTTGTTTTTGTAATCCAGATAGCTGAAAACCTTTGCACCGAAGGACTGCGCGTATACGCAGAGGTCGCGTACCGCGAGCGTTTCAAACAGCGCTTTGACTGTATTGATGTCTCCCAACAGCTTAAGCCCCGTCATATTAAGCAGAGCCGCCGGTATGGACGGGTCCGAAAAATGGCGTTTTTCCGCCTGCTTTACCCTGCCGCCCGCGCCGTTATACGGAGAAAACGGCGCCAGGTCGTTGAAAAGGAAAAGTCTTTTCAGCGCCGACATATATTTCGCCGCCGTTACGCGGCTGAGCGATACGCCGTTTGCGGAAACGTCCTTTAATACGGCTGCGTCAGGCGCGGCGGTCGATTCGTTTTTCGCAAGCGCCTTCAAAAGCGCTCTCACCTTGCCGGTATCATACTCCGCGCCTCCGTCGAGCCCGTTGACGTCCGATCCGATAACGTCCTCGACATAAGCGCGCGGCATCAGATGCGCTTTTTCAGGCGCGGCGGATATATTTTCGGGAAAGCCGCCGCGCACGATATAATATAAAAGCTCCTCTAAACCGGTCTCCTTTACCGTCTGCGCCTCGAACACGCCGTCGCAAAGGTCTTTCAGCGACACGGCGCCCGAAGAATCGCCGGATTCGTAAAGCGACATCGTGTGCATCCTGATGCGCGCGATGCCGCCGTTCTCCGTCAAAGGAGACGACGAGGCGGTAAGTATGAACTGACCGGCTTTTTGCCGCTTTTCTGTTTCGTTTAAAACGGCGCCCTCGATTTCGGGGACGGTTTGATATTCGTCTATAAGACGCGGCGCGTCGCCCCTGAGAATAAGCGCCGGCTCAAGCTCCGCAAGCTGTCTGTTTGAATGATCGTTCTGCGGATCTTCCACAAAAAACGCGCTTTTTGCGTGCCTTTTTGCAGTCGTTGTTTTGCCGCATGATCTGAGCCCTTCAACGCATACCGCGCCGCCCAGTTTAAGATATGCCTCTATCAGATGATCCGCTGTCCTGTTTTTATACTCTTTTGCTCCCGCCGTTCCGCTCATATCCTTCACCTCCGGAATATGCAGTAATTATAACACTGTAATTTATAATATCAATATACATTTTTTTAATATTTCTTTTTGCATTTTTATATTGTTATATTGTTATATATATTCTATTCTCATTATGCTTTATTGCACTATTATTCTATGTATGATTATGATTGCTATTATACTATTTTATTTTGTTATTCTATACCATTTTAATAATATTTATTGTGCGTTTTTTAGGCTTTTAAATTGCCGTTTTTATTTTTTTTTTTTTTTTTTCACTTGGTTTTTCCAGCGGCCGCGTCGGGAAGAAAAAAGCCGGAAAAACGGCGAAAATCAAAAAAGGCGGGTGTTTGCCCGCCTTTTTCGGTTTTATGATCTTATCAATAGTTGTAGCTGGAGATCGCAGCCAGACCGCCGGACGCAATAGCGACGACGAGAACGATGAAGTAGATGACCCAGATAACAATGGATACGATGCTGAGAATAAGGCCGACCTTACCTAAAATGCTGCCGACTTTCGCTTTGCCTGCTATAACTCCGCCTGCCGCCTGGTACTCTTTTACCTTTTTGCTGCAGAGTATTCCGCAGATGATACCGCCGATAACTGTTTCGCAAAGGGCGATAGCGAGAATACCGAGAACGAGAATGGGTGTGGAGTTGAGCGCGGGATTCGATACCGCCGCGTTATACGCCTGCTGTACCGGTGTTTCCTGCTGGACCTGTACGGGGGCTCCGCATTCGGTGCAGAACGTTGATCCTTCGGGAAGCTGTGCTCCGCATTTTGGACAAACCATATTTACCTCTTTCCGACGGCAAAAACCGTCTGATAATTATAAATTTCGAGCCTAAAACCTTTTAAATGCTCTTTTTTCAGTATATTATATAGAAGTTTATTATATGTTAACAAACATCAAATATATTGAAAATTTTCAAGTTCTTTATCGCGCCCTTACAGCACACCTGATACAGGGCTCTTTCGTACAGAGCCTCTTTTTTATACTCCGGATTCGCGCCGTGCTCGCAAAGCTCCGCCAGCATACCGGCGAAAAGATCCTTCGCCTCGGCGTCGGACAGATTAGCCGGCGTCTGCGTTATCTCTATAACGCCGCCTTCAAGCCCGAATTCGTAGCCCGTCGCCGTCAGCTCGTCCCTGTACCGCTCCGCCGCGTCAGCTTCCTCCGTCGTCGCGTTTACGGATATGGGTATCATACGCGTCTGATACGTTTTTTCGCGCGACCTCATCGCCGCCTTCAATTCCTCAAAGCGGAGCCTTTCGTGCGCGGCGTGCTTGTCGATTATCAGCACGTCCTCGCCCTGCTCGACGAAAAGATACGTGTCAAACGCCTCTCCTATGAATTTCCAGTCGCGCGGGACTTCCGTATCGTCCTCCGGCAAGGGCGGCGCGGACGGTTTGTCCTCATCGACCTCGCGTACGCGGTATTTTCCGTCAAGCTCGTCGGTAAACGACGGCGCGCGCACCGTGAACGACAGATCCGCGCGCGATACCTCCGATACAGGCGGTACAAACGGCTTGATTTCCGTATTTTCACGCTCGAAGGCGCTTATCTGCTTTATTTCCGTCCTTGTATACTCGTCCGTGACCGGGACGAACGGTGAGACCGGCGGCGCGACAGTCAGCACCGGGCGCGCGCCCGATACCGTGCAGGTCTTTACCGCGTTGTAAACAGCCTCGTAAATCGGTCTGTCGGACGAAAATTTGACCTCCAGCTTCGACGGATGGACGTTTACGTCGACCGTCGCCGGGTGTACCGTTATGAAAAGCACCGCCGCGGGGAATTTTTCCGCCGGGATGAACGACACGAGCGCGTCCTCGAGCGCGCCGGATATAACGGAGCTTCTGACGTATCTGCCGTTTATGAAAAACAGCTCCGTCGCCCTGTTCGCGCGGCTCATGACCGGCGAGCAGACGGCGCCTTTTACGTTTATCCCCTCAGTCGTGCTGTCGACGGGGATCAGCGCTTCGGCAAACTGTCTGCCGAGCACGGCGTAAACGGCGTTTTTAAGCTCGCCGTCGCCTGCCGTCGAAAAACGTCGGACTCCGTCGGATATGAGCGTCAGCGAGACGTTCAGGCTCGATAACGCCAGCTTTTCGCACACGGACGCGACCGCCGCCGCCTCCGTTTTATCGGTTTTCAGAAACTTTCGCCTCGCCGGAACGTTTGAAAAAAGCTCCGACACCGTGACGGCGGTACCGTCGGGACAGCCGGTCTCCGTGACCTTTGAGCAAACGCCATACGTAACGTTTATCGCGTGGCCTGTCCCGTCGCCGCGCTGTTTCGTCGCTATTTTCATACGGCTGACCGCCGCCGTCGCCGCAAGCGCCTCGCCTCGGAAGCCGAGCGTGCCTATCGCGGCAAGATCGTCCCCGCAGGAGATCTTGCTCGTCGCGTGGCGCAGCACGCAGCGCGGCAGATCCTCCGCCGACATTCCGCAGCCGTCGTCGGTGACGCGTATCATTGATATTCCGCCGCCGCGGATCTCGACCGTAACGCGCTTAGCTCCGGCGTCGATCGAATTTTCCACAAGCTCCTTTACGACAGACGAGGGTCTTTCGACGACCTCTCCGGCGGCTATGAGATTGGCGGTCTTGAAATCGAGTACGTTGATTACAGACATTTATAAAAGCCCTTTCAGCTTTCGCAAAAGATCGTACGCTTCAAGCGGCGTGGTGGTGTTAAGATCGACCGCCTCTATCGCCTCGCGTATCTCGTCGGAAACGACGGTCTCCATCGTCACGTTCAGATCCTCAAGCGTTTTCGCCTCGCGCGTGCGCTTCTGCTCCGGCATTTTCGACTCCGCCTCGGCTAAAACCTCGCGCGCGCGTTTGATCACCTTCTGCGGCACTCCGGCGAGAACGGCGACCTCTATGCCGTAGCTGTCGTTCGCCGCGCCCTTGATTATCTTTCTCAAAAAGCTTATCGAATCGCCGCGTTTTTTGGCGGCGATATTGTAGTTCACAACACCGTCGACCGTGTATTCCATTTCCGTAAGCTCGTGGTAGTGCGTGGCGAAAAGCGTTTTGCACCCGAGCTTCGACGCGGTGTATTCGACGACGGCGCGAGCTATCGACATACCGTCGAAGGTCGACGTGCCTCTGCCAATTTCGTCGTAGATTATAAGGCTTTTTTTCGTCGCGCGCTTCAGAATATACGAGACCTCGTTCATTTCGAGCATAAAGGTGGACGTGCCGGACGCGAGATCGTCCGACGCGCCGACGCGGGCGAACACCTTGTCAACGACGCCGATATAAGCCTCCGTCGCGGGGACGAAGGAGCCGACCTGCGCCATTATCGTAATAAGCGCGACCTGCCGCATATACGTCGATTTACCCGCCATATTCGGGCCGGTTATGAGCAGGAGCCGGTTTTTGTTCGTATCGAGATACGCGTCGTTCGGAACGAAAGCCTCGTCCGTAAAACGCTCGACGACCGGGTGTCTGCCGTTTTTTATGTTTATAACGTCGCCGTAATTGACCTCCGGCTTTACGTAGCCGTACTTTTCCGCCGCGACGGCGAGAGAAAGCAGGGCGTCAAGGCGAGAAACGCCGTCCGCGGAGGCTCTTATACGCGCTATATTGTCGCAGAGATGCTTTCTTATATCGCAGAAAAGGTCGTATTCGAGCTTTACCACCTTGTCGGACGCGCCGAGCATCGACGATTCAAGCTCTTTTAACTCCTCGGTTATATATCTTTCGCAGTTTGCGAGAGTCTGTTTTCTTATGTATCTGTCCGGCACGAGGTTCGCGTACGATTTCGTTACCTCTATATAGTAGCCGAAAACGCGGTTGTACGACACGCGCAGGGTCTTTATGCCCGTTTTGTCGCGTTCCGCGGTCTCAAGCTCGGATATCCAGCGCTTGCCGTCCTTCATAACGCTGTGCAGATAATCTATATCTGCGGAATAACCCTCTTTTATAAAGCCGCCCTCACGCACGGAAAACGGCGGATCCTCGACTATCGACGCGTCGATAAGCTCGCACAGATCGTGAAGATCGTCCGTGTTTGCGCAGATATCTTTAATAAGCTCGCTTCCGCAGACGGAAATCAGATTTTTTATCTCCGGCAGCTTCGAGGCCGACTGGGCGATCGCGCGCAGGTCGCGGGCGTTCGCCGTTTCGTAAACGAGCTTCGACGCCAGCCGCTCGAGATCGAGCACGCCGCGAAGCGCGTCCGTAAGCTCCTGCCGCACCATAAAATCGGAATAAAGATCGGACACCGCGTCCTGCCGACGCTGTATCTCCGCAACGCTGCAAAGCGGCATTTCGACCCATTTGCGAAGGCACCGCGCGCCTCCGGCTGTCTTCGTGTAGTCGAGCGCCCAGAGAAGCGAGCCCTTTTTCTCGCCCGTCCTCATCGCCTCGCACAGCTCGAGACTGCGGCGCGTGTTTGAGTCTATTTCAAGCGCGCCGTCGTTTTCGTAAAGCGACAGCGTGTCCATAAACGAAATATCTGTCTTCTGCGTTTCGGCTATGTAATCGACCGCCGCGCCGACCGCGCAGACGACGGGCGAGGACAGAGCCTCCGTGTTTTCGTTCGGAAACTGCTTTTTGCAGACGGCGGCGGCTTTAAGCTCCCAGAATCTGTCCGGCTCGTTTTCGTCGACCATGCAGGACAGGCGGTTTTTTATGTAATCGGACAGCTCCGGCTGCTCGGAGAGCGGAAAATTCGTGATTATTTCTTTGGGCAGAAACGCCGCGAGCTCGTTTATAACGCGCCGCTGAACGTCCTCAACGGGGACGGCGCACGCGCCTATATATCCGGTCGACACGTCCGCAAAGCACAAAGCGCTGCCGTCCGCGCCGATATACAGCGCGCAGACGTAGTTGTTTTTGTCTTCTTTGAGCATTTCCGCTGACGTCACCGTGCCGGGCGTTACTATGCGGATTATGCCGCGCTTGACTATGCCCTTCGCCGTAGCCGGATCCTCGAGCTGTTCGCACACGGCGACCTTGTAGCCCTTTTCGACGAGCTTCGCAATATAAGGATCGACGCTGTGGAACGGAACGCCGCACATCGGCGCGCGCTCCTCCTCGCCGCAGTCGCGGCCGGTGAGAGTAAGCTCCAGTACCTTTGAAGCGATTTTCGCGTCGTCAAAAAACATCTCGTAAAAATCACCGAGACGGTACATGAGTATATGATCCTTGTACTGATTTTTTATCTCGAAGTATTGAAGCATCATCGGGGTCATTGAAAAGCCCTCCATAGTTGATTGATTTGCAGGGGAGGGGGACGCCCTCCCGTAAAGTTCCGCCGCACAATAAACGAAGCCGATTCCGTAGGGGAGGGGTCTGCCCTCCCGTGGAAAGAATTTATAAAGAATAAAGAAGAAAAATCGGAAACGTTGTTTGTAGGGGAGGGCATTGTCCTCCCGCAAATCACCGCCGCACAATAAACGAAGCCGATTCCGTAGGGGAGGGGTCTGCCCTCCCGCGGAAAGAATTTATAAAGAATAAAGAAGAAAGAACAAAGAATAAAGAATAAAAATCGGAAACGTCGATTGTATGGGATGGCATTGTCCTCCCGCAAATCACCGCCGCACGATAAACGAAGCCGTTTGTGGGGGAGGGGTCTGCCCTCCCGTAAAGTTCCGCCGCACAATAAACGAAGCCGTTTGTAGGGGAGGGGTCTGCCCTCCCGCAAATCACCGCCGCACAATAAACGAAGCCGTTTGTAGGGGAGGGGTCTGCCCTCCCGTTCCATTCCTCCTTAACGTGCCGCAAGGCACATATCACGCGCGAAGCGCATATCGCAGACGGCGTCAGCCGGCTATATCGCATTTGCGCAAGCAAATATATCGCACCGCAAGAATTGCGGTATATCACCAAAAAAGCGATATGTCCTTCGGACGCGATATGCCTTTCAGGCGCGATATGTCCTTCGGACGCGATATGCCTGCGGGGCGTTAGGAAAAACAGCGGTTCAGGATAATGAAATAAACAAATTATACAGATATAAGCGCGCGGCGCGGTGGGGGGGACGCCCGCGCGCGCAGCTTACGCTGCAAAGCCCCTACTTACGTTGGGGGGAGGCGGGGGTTTGGGGCGGTCATTGGGGCGGGGAGCCCCAATCGCGCCGCGAAACGCGGCGCACAATGCGTCGCGAAGGGGTTCCCCGCCGCGAACAGCGGCGGGGGTTCACGCAGGCGACTCCGAATTTATTCTTTATTCTTTATTCTTTTTTATTTATTATTTGT
>CACZVC010000163.1 GCA_902784545.1 uncultured Ruminococcus sp.
TGGATGAGGCTTTAACGAAGTCCCTTTTTGCTGAATTACCGGGCGTCCGGGGTTCCCCACCGCGAACAGCGGTGGGGGTTCACGGAAAGGGGGACCGCGCCTCGCACGGTGGATGAGGCTTATTGACCTTCCCCTTTGGGGGAAGGGGGACCGCGTAAGCGGTGGATGAGGCTCTAATACCTTCCCCTCTCGGGGAAGGGGGACCGCGCTTTGCGCGGTGGATGAGGCTTATATATTATTATTTATTCTAATCTGTATCCGCTGTAAACAAGCGTTTTACCGGCGGAGCAGGGAGGCGTTATACTTTGAGATATACCTCTATCTCAGCCGCCTGGAACAGATGACCGTCGTTGAAGCCCGCCTGATCGCGGAGCTTGTAGGCGTATATCCTCACGTATCTCGCGGTATAGGTCTTGTCAAGCGCACAGACGGATGGCTTGCCGTTCTTCGGTATCTCTTCCTTGTCGTAATCATAAACGGTTTCAAAGTTTTCACCGTCGTCGGATATTTCCACCTTGAACCTGTACGGGAAATACGCGCCGCCGTCGCGCGGATATATGTCCACCTCGTTGAATTCGAGACGCGCGGCAAGGTCGATCATCGCCCATTCCACGCCGTCCTCCGTCTTGTTGCGTTTAAGCCCTGAGCTGTAGCATGATTTTCTGTCACCGTCGGTAAGATTTTCACATCTCCAGCCGCCGCCGAGGTCCGAAAGCACCGTAACGCCCTTTCCGAGCGCTATGTTGTCGCCCGGCTTGACGTCGGTCGCGTCGGCGTAAAGCGCGTCGTTGTCAGGCTCCGGCACGTCGCCGCCGTCGTTGTATATTTCTATTTCCGCTATTTCAAAGCCGCCCTTTTTACAGCCTTTTCTGACCGTCAGACGGACGAAGCGCGCGTCAGCTTCGTCAAATTTGAATGACGGTATTTTCTTTTTCGCGTCTTCATAGCCTGTCTCGCTGACGACGGCTTTGTAGTTTTTGCCGTCCTCCGAGATCTCAATATCAAAATCCGTCGGGAACGTTTCGCCCAATGTGTATTTTGAGCCAACGGGATATATATCGACGCGGTTTATCTTCGTAACTCTGCCGAGATCTATTTCAAGATAGCCGCTTTCTTTTTTCGATTTATAGCCTCTCGCCGTGCTGTCGCTTCCGTCGCGCAGACCGTCGGCAACGCAGTAGGTGTAAAAGCCGCCGCCGGGATTCACGCTGTCCGTCGCAACGGACTTTCCCTTTGCGATATTTTTGTCCTCGTCGTATTTTATATCGACGATATCGTCGTTCTTGCCGACGGCAAACAGCGCAAAGCCGCCGGGCTTGAAGGTGACGGATATTTTGCCGGATGAAATATCGACCGGCTCGTATTCTCCGTTCTTACAGTCGTAAAGTCCCGTGATCTTATCGGATACCGAAAGCTCGTACGTAACTTCCTTTTTGTAGTTTTTGTTTACGAGCATTATATAGCAGCGCCCGGTTTCGCGGTCGCGCATAAGCGATTCTATAAGTCCGTAACGCGATGTTTTAACGTAAAGCGGCACGTCGGTATCTTTGCATATCGTTATCGCCTGCTCTCTGCCGCTCGTGTGATAGATCTCGAGCGCGTCGAGACGTCTGAGGAGCGGACCGACCTTTAAAATGTCGGCGTTTATTTCAGCCACGTCATCGTAAATATCGGTCTTTTCGCCGTAGGGAGAGATTATCGCATAATCCTTTTCGTCGCAGAAGCCCGTCGTCCACCATGTAAAATACGTCATCGACTTGATGCCGTAAGCAAGCCCGGCGGAGGTGTGGTATCTTATCTCGCCGCCGTTCGTCCGTCTGAAATTGCCGTGTTCGCCGATCGACTGTATGTAAAACGCCGTCGGGACGTTGTATTTCAGCCCTATCTGACGGAAAAGATCGAGATTGTAGAACATTTCCGGGTCGCCGCTGTTATATGGGAACGGGTACTGGTCGTAGCATAAATAACCGTAATTCTCCTTGCCGGTCGCAGCGATGGTTTCCTCTACAAAACCGCGGTAGTTCTCAAATATCCACGTGGCAAAAAAGGGAAGCTGATTCAAACGTGGCGTAAGACCGGCTTGCTTTATCGCCGCGCACGCGTCGGCGAATTTCCACGGCTCCGCCGGCTCGTCTATAACGTGTATGCCGGTTATCGTTTCGTTTTTCGCAAGCTCAGACGCGTATTCGTAGATCTGATCCTTTGTCATGGAGAGCAGATTTTTTCCGTCGGCTGTGACGTTATAAGTGATTTTGATCCCGCGCTCGGACGCGAGCTTTATCTGCTTGTCGGATTCTTCTTTGTTTATCGCGCCGTCGCGGTTCGTCACCTCAATGAAAGTGACGTTCGCGTCGCGTATCCAGTCGTATTGCTCTGGCGTCGTAAATTCGTGCGGAGGCTCCCAGAATATGCCTATTTCAATGTTTTCACCCGTCGGAAACACGTCGTTTTCGGGTTCTTCAGTTATTGCATCCGTCGTCACGTCCGGTTCCTCCGTTATCACGTTATCTGTAATTGTCGATTCGTCTGCAGTCTCCGCTGACGTCTGTACCGCGGTCTCGGTACCGCATGATGCAAGCATTGCACAGAGCAGAAACAAAGCGGCCGCCGCGGCAGGTCTGCGCCTATTACGTTTCATATTCGTCGTTCCTTTCGTTTGATGATATGATTATACCATATTCAGCGTTTTATGTCAATACAAAGCCGCACGGAAATCTTGATTCTTCACGGTAAGAAATATAAATAAACAGAGAATACCGCCTAAAACACTAACGAACCGAAAGCGCAGTATTATGCTTAATAAATTGTCTTGTTATTTTACCTGTATGATCTTATTGATGAGATATTTAAAGTCTGAAACCGGCACTTTTTCAAATATGATTCTTTTACGATCTCTTTTTTTATTATCAAGACAACACGTACATATAAATAGTGTTCTGTCCCGGAGGAAGTGAAGAGAATTGAAAAAAGGTGTTCCGGAAGGCTTTGGCCTGCCGGAACAACCTTTATAATTCAGTTGTTATACGGTCTTATTATAAGACGCGTTTTTTGCGGCGAATGATGATCGCGGAGCAACCTGCGCTTGCAATGAGCGCCGCGCCGGCAACTGCGAACCATACGTAAGATTCACCCGTGGGAGGCGGAGGCGTCATAGTGACGTTTACAGTATCGGTGTACACGGTACCGTTCAGCGTGACGGTCGCGGTGTAGATGATCTGGCTGTTTTCCGTATCTTCCTCGGAGGTGATCGTCGCGGTCAGCGTTTCTTCCTCACCGCATTTCGTGCAGGTGAAGGTCGCGGTAGCGGAGCTGTAATCTTCAGCCCAGCTCCAGACGGGATCGCCGTAGGTGTGCTCGCACGGAGGAATGTCAACTCTTACGACGTCGGTGTATTCCTTTTCGTTGAAGGTGACTTTCGCGGTATAAACGATCTGCTTGTTTTCCGTATCTTCCTCGGAGGTTACCGTCGCGTCCAGCGTCTGGACATCGCCGCATTTGGTGCAGGTGAACGTCGCGGTGGCGGTGGTGTAATCGTCAGCCCAGTTCCAGACGGGATCGCCGTAGGTGTGCTCGCACGGAGGAATGTCAACTCTTACAACGTCGGTGTATTCGGTTTCCTGGAAGGTGACTTTCGCGGTATAAACGATCTGCTTGTTTTCCGTATCTTCCTCGGATGTTACCGTCGCGTCCAGCGTCTGGGTATCGCCGCATTCGGTGCAGGTGAACGTCGCGGTAGCGGAGGAGTAGTCGTCAGCCCAGTTCCAGACGGGGTCGCCGTATGTATGCTCGCAGGCGGCCTGGACCTCATAAAGGTCAACGTCCTTTTCGGGCATTTCGGTAACGGGTGTTCTTCCGTCGAACCAGCCGTCTGCTCCGTGTCCCTGAAGCTCTGCCGCGCTGTTAAGGAAAGTAAGGTCGAAGCCCGCGGGCATAAACGTGAGGTAAAGCAGATTGTTATCGGCGTCATAGTATCTTACACGGTAGAAATCAACTATGTTCAGCGTCGTGGTCTGATCTATGATGTGCGGGTCCTTGCTGATCAGATCAGTCCATTCGTCGGGAAGCTTGTCGCCGACGTTGAAATGTTCTGCGATCTCGTTAACGAAATTTTCGAATGAGAATTCCTCATGGATCGTGTAGGTGAATACGCCGTTGCCCTGATAGTTATCGGCTATCGTGGTGAAGGCGGCTACCGTATCGGATCTGGGAGCTACTCTTGCGATCTCGGCGAGGATCTTTGTAAGAAGTCCTCTGAAGGATTCGATCTGCGCGGCTCTTTCTTCGCTTACGATGCTTCCGAAATCGACAAGCTCGTCGATATCTTCATACGTGATGAAGTCGATCAGGTCGGTACCGTTGAGCGTGTATACGCCGAGAAGCTCGAACTTGCGGTCCTCGGTGAATTTGTCGGAGTTGAGCGCGTCGGCGTAGAATTTCGCGAATACTTCGTCGAACGTTACCGTCGCGTTGACCGTGCCGCTGTCTTCAACGATGTAGGATATCTCCTTGGAGAATCTGTCCGCATGCTTATTGATGTAGGAGCAGTCGCCGGTGATGATTATCTTGAGACCGAATTCCAAATCAACGTTCGGGCCGGTCGTTTCAAACGCTAAATCGAGAAGAGCGTCGCCGTCGCTTAACTGAGCGCATTCCGCAATGTCGGGAATGGATTTGAGAACGACGGTCTGGATCGCGTTGTGATCGAATTCCCAAACGGGATCGCCCTTGAAGATCTCGGTGCCGTTGCAGGTCATAACGTCCACTTCGTTGAGAAGAGTCTGAACGAAGAAGTTGCGTATATCCTTCTTGAGCTTGGAGCCGCTCGTGTTTCTGATGTTATCGCAAACCTGATCCTGAGTCGCCTCGCCGCCGCCGGGAGCCGTCCAGTATTCAGCGGGGAGATACTGATCAAGTATGTCGCCCTTGCCGTTGAACAGTCTGAGCATTTCCTCGTGAGTCAGAACGTCTTTTTCCGCGAGATTGCAGAGGAAGTTGACGACGGACTCCTTGGAGTGCGTTTTGTATATTTCATACAGTCCGGAGGGGAGAAGCTTCAGAAGAGCGTCTTTTGTGAACTCTCTCGTCTGAATGATCTCGCTGATCCTTCCTCCGTCGATTTTGATGATCACCGTACCGTTGTCATAGTAAAGATCGGTGTACTCGTCGTCGGAGACCAGCTTCTCTTCCGCGAAAGGCGTGATGGAGAAAAGTCCGGCGGTGAGCACTGCGACCAACAGCACGGCAATAAGCTTGACTAATGTGTTGTTTTTCATGGCTTTTACCTACCTTAAATTACTTACTTCCGTATGAAGTTGAATGCCCATAGGAATTGGTTGTATTATTATAACATAGATTTTCAGATTTTGCAATAGGTTTTATAAATTTTTTTACAGAAATTCAGAATTTTTTTCTTCTTTTCCGTATAAGAATGACGATCAGCGCCACCAGAGC
>CACZVC010000164.1 GCA_902784545.1 uncultured Ruminococcus sp.
GTATCGTCGGATAACGCGTCTTTCAGCATTGGCAGAAGCTCATCGACCGGTATCGAGTTGAAATAATCGTGTATGTCGGCTTTATAGCAGTACATTCCCGATATGTTTTTTATCCCCGTCAGCCGCCTTACCGCGTCCTTCGCCGTCCGCTCCGGGCGGAAAGAGTAAAGCCCGGCGCTGAATATGCCGTCGTATTTGCGCAGCATAAGGTACGTCAAAAGCTTCAGTACCGTGTTTTCCTCCTCGGGGTAAATGTAGACGACGCGCTTTTTTTTCGAGCTCATTTTGCTGATGACCGCTTTTCTCGGCAGAGGGAAAGCGTTGTCCTCGGCTATTTCCTTATAAACGCGCAGATAAGCCCGGTCTTTTATGAAAAGATCGAGCTTTTTTGAAAATTGAGTTGAGCTTATCTGCGACGTTTTGTATTCATAAAACTTCCGCCAGACCGACGCGTCGCACAGCTTTTCAAGTAACGACATTTTTTACCCGCAAAAGAAAAAGCAAAAGAGGAAAGACTTTAAAGTCCGGAAATTTCCGGAGTGTACCGGACCGTACACGGAAAGATTGCCTGCGAAATCATCATATATCCCGTGCCTTGCCCGCCGCAGGCGCCTTACGGCGTTCCCTCTTTTGCTTTTTTTCGATTATTTTGCTCTCTTACAGACCGAGAGCCTTTTTTGTGCGCTTTACGACGTAGGCGCGCGTGTTCCACCAGCCGTCGTAATCGTAGTAGTAGCGCAGATACGGCACGCCCGCCGCCGCGCATTTTTCACGCAGCTTTTTTGCTTCGCTGCTCGAGGGCAGAAGCTCTACGACGAGAGCCTTTCCAGCGGCGCCGTAGAAGTTGTATATAACGCCCTTGTATTTCGGAGCTTCCTTTTCCACGCGGTACGAGCCGAAATCCTCGTTCCAGATCTTTTCAAAATACTGCTGATACGTGCCGTTGAAGTTGTACTGATTTTCCTCCGCGGGCATAACGGGTCCCCACGATTCGCCGGACGGTCCCTCCGGCGCCTCCTCACGGCGCTCCTGTACGGGCTGCGCCTGCTGCTGCGGCGCCGCCTGCTTTTTTTCTTCCTCTTTCTTTTTTTCATCCGCCGCCTGATTGAAAACGTTTTTCAGCAGATCAAGAGCCTCCTGCTGTTCCTTCGTTTTGTTTTTGCCGCCGAACAGTTTAGAAAAAAAATCCATAATACTACCTCCGTAACGCGGATTCGTTTTTTTCTTAATTACATACACATTTTAAATTATAATGCACGATTTGTCAATACCTTTTTTGCATTTTTTTAGTTTTTTCACATATAATATTCGTTAAATACTCTTTTCGTCAAAAAATGACGCCGTGCCACTTGCTTTTTTCTGTTTTCTATGATATAATCGAAAAAAAACAGCAAGGATGTGGTATAATGAAGGATAAAATCAAAATAATCGTTTCCGCCGCGCTCGCCGTACTGTTCGTCGTTCTTATCGTGCTTTTGAAAACGGTCGACGTCGCGCCGAACGAGGCGGGGGGAAATATCGGTCTTTCGCATCTCAACAAAGCCGTCTTCGCCTTTACCGGCGTAAACGGACTCTGGGACAAGCTGACGGATCTTATAGCCGCCGCCGCGATAGCCGTCGCCGTCGCTTTCGCCGTGCTCGGGCTCGTTCAGCTGATAAAGAGGAAAAGCCTGCTTAAAGTCGACCGGGAGATCCTTTTGCTCGGCGGTCTTTACGTCGTCGTGGCGGCGCTGTATTTCATTTTCAACAAGATTGTCATAAACTACCGCCCGGTAATAGAAGCCGGCAAGGAAGCCGAGGCGTCGTTCCCTTCGTCGCACACGATGGTCTTGTGCGCGATATTCGCCTCCGCCGCGATCATTCTCGGCAAATACATAAAAAACAGGGGACTTCTGACAGGTCTGCGCATACTGTGCATCGCGCTTATGATCATCGCCGTCGTCGGCAGGATTATAGCCGGCGTACACTGGCTTACGGACGTCTGCGGCGCTGTCATTTTGTCTGCGGCGCTTGTCGCTCTGTATTCGGCTCTGGTTTCGATACTCAATAAGAAAAAGGAATAAACGGAGGTCTTTATGCCCGTATATTTGACAAGAGTCAGCATAAGCTGCCGCTTCGTCCGGGAAAAAATGGAGAACAGCGTCGACCCGGTCATGCGCTTGAAAAACGCGATACCGGCGAAGTACGAGGCGGAGCTTGCGCGCAACAGATACACGTTCGGCTTGTTTAAGCTCAAAGCCGATTCGCAGACGGAGTGCAAAAAAGCGGTCACGGAGGCGTGGACGGACATTTTCCCCGACGACGCCGACGCGATCAGGGTGCTCATTTTCAAAGAGGACGATACCGACGTCACAAAGCTGATGACGTCGATATTCACCTGCTATTACGGAGCCGACGCTTACGTTGAAATGATATCGGAGTTGACGGCGTCCCTGCCGCTCATAAAGGAGAGGGGCGCGCTGCGCGCTTTCCGTATGCAGAATTATCTTTTCGCCGTGGATTCCGGCTGCGGCTTTACGACGCTTTTGTCGTCGTTCGGCGATTATCTGCGCAGGATGGGCGTCTATGATCCCGAGGAAAACGAAAAGAGAACGCATTATATAGAATATATCGTCACAAAGGAAAGCGACGGCGAGCGCCTGGGAATGAACGATGTCATAGAGTCGATAATGAATCCCGATGAGGACGCGGACCGCAACATAATAGGTCTTGACATAAGCTGGTTCCTTGAGGGCAGTAAATTCGACGAGCTGCGCAGATTTTTACACCGTCTGTATTTTCTTCAGGACAGATACATCTTCGTTTTCCGCATACCGTATCTGGAGAAAAAAGCGCTCGACAACGTCGTGTCCGTGATGTCCGATCAGCTTTTGCTCCGCGTCGTTCCGATACCGCCGCTTCAGGATTACGTCCTGCTTGAATATATGTGGGACTCCATGGGGAATCTCGGCTTCAAATCGAACTTCGATTTTTCGGAGGTGTTTTTCCAGAGGATCACGCAGGAGAAAAAGGACGGCAGATTCTACGGCTTCAAAACGGTCGAGAAGATAGTGAATGAGATGGTGCTGAAAAAGACGCTTTACGACTCGATACGCGAAAACGCGGGCGAAACCGTCGACAGAGCGTTCATGACCGCCGAAGACCTGCCCGGCTTTACGAAGATAAAAGAGGAAAAAAGCGGCTACGAAGCGTTGTCCGAGCTTATCGGTATGGAGGAGATAACGAAGCGCGTTAAGGAGATAGTCGCGCAGGTCAAGCTCGCCCAGCTGAATGAAAAGCTCGACCGTCCGTGCATACATATGCGCTTTACCGGCGCGCCCGGCACGGGCAAAACGACCGTGGCGAGGATAGTCGGACAGATATTCAGAGAAGAGGGGATACTGCGCAAGGGCGCGTTCCTTGAATACTCCGCGCGCTCTCTGTGCGCCGAATACGTCGGTCAGACCGCGGTGAAGACCGCGTCGATCTGCCGCGACGCCTACGGCTCCGTGCTGTTCCTCGACGAGGCGTACGCCCTGTACGACAACACGCACGAGATGAACGATTACGGCAAAGAGGCTCTGACGACGCTCATATCCGAGATGGAGAACCACAGGGACGATATGCTCGTCATAATGGCGGGCTATACCGACGAAATGGATACGCTTATGAAGGGCAACACCGGCCTGAGGAGCCGTATGCCGTACCGCATAGAATTCAAGAACTACACGAAAAAAGAGTTATACGAAATATTCATGCTTATGGTGAGAAAGCATTTCGACTATACGGAGGAGCTTGCGGCGGAGGCGGAAAAGTACTTTACGTCGCTGCCCGACGAATATCTTGCCTCACGTGAGTTTGCTAACGCCCGTTTCGTGCGCAACCTGTACGAGCGCACGTGGTCGAAGGCGTCGCTTCGGGTATCGCTCGACGGTCTCGATTCGGTAAAGCTGACGAAGGAGGATTTCCTCGCCGCCTGCGGCGAAAAGGAATTCACGGAGAGGCTCGAAAGAAAGGTAAAGGTCGGTTTCAACTGATGAAAATTACGGATATTGACAAAAATCTTCGCACGAATAATACGATAACGGCGGAAAACGTAAGATGGATACGGTCGACCGACAAGGCGTTTGCGCTGTACGGCGCGTACGGCGACGATCCGTATACGCGTATGCCGCAGGAAACGGCTGACAAAACGAACGAGGGAGTCGCGTATTTAAACCGCAACACGGCGGGCATACGTCTGCGCTTCCGCACGGATTCGCCGTTTATCGCGATACACTCCGAGTGGGCGGAGCAGTGCAGGTTCCCGCATATGCCGGTGACCGGTGTTTCCGGCTTCGATCTTTACAGAAAAAACGGGGATATGCAGGAATTCGTCGGCTCGTTCCAGCCGCCGTTCGACTGTCCGACGGGATATGAGTCGATCATATACACGTTCGGCGGCGAGTGGGATTATATCCTCTATTTTCCGCTTTACAATCACGTCGACAAGCTGTATATCGGTATAGACGAAAACTCAAAGCTGAAAGAAGCGGGGAAGTACGCCCGTCGGAAGCCGGTCGTTTACTACGGCTCCTCGATCACGCAGGGCGGCTGTGCGAGCAGACCGGGAAACGCGTATCAGGCTATGATCTCCCGCGCGCTCGATATGGATTTCATAAATCTCGGCTTTTCCGCCTCGGCGAAAGGGGAACAGACGATCGCGGAGTATATAGCGACGCTTCCTATGTCCGTATTCGTGCTCGATTACGACCACAACGCGCCGACGCCGGAGCATCTTGAAAAAACGCATTATCCGTTTTATAAAACTATAAGATCGGCGCAGAAGGACCTGCCTGTGATAATGCTGTCGAAGCCGGATATATTCCTGCCCGATCCGAACGCCGCCGCGGCCTTCGACGAGAGGATGAGGATAGTGAAAAGCACTTATGAAAAAGCCGTCGCCGGGGGAGATAAAAACGTGTATTTCATAAACGGCGGCGATATTTTCGGAAACGATCCCCTCCGCTCCTGCACCATCGACAACTGCCACCCGAACGACCTGGGATTTTACAGATTTTACGAAGCGCTCTGCCCGTTGATAAAAAAGATAACCGGATAATAAAAAACCGCCGTATGGCGGTTTCGGAATGACGACAGCTCCTCGGGGAGGTAGCCTTGATTCGCCTCCTCTTTGAGGGAGGTGTCACGACGTTACGTCGTGACGGAAGGAGTTATTTAAAAACAGCAGATTTATTTGCAGATTGAAACCGCCGAAGAGAGAGGCAACATAAAGAAGAAACAAGCCCACGTTGACATCTTTCGAATAGAGAAAGTGTCATAGTGGGTTTTTTCTTTCAGCTTGTTCTAACCGCTCTGATATTAAGAATGATTTTGAAAACAGCTAAATTGCTCGCAGTCGCTCGCAGCTAAATTATCTCACTGCGTT
>CACZVC010000165.1 GCA_902784545.1 uncultured Ruminococcus sp.
GCGGCAAGACCGCTCGACGGCGGATGGCATATGGGACTCACGCCCTCGCCGCCGCAGTTAGCGGCGAAGCCCGCGCGGTAGCCCGCGTCGAGCGCGGAGCGAAGGAGCGAGGCGGAATAGGAAAGCGCGTTTTCCATAATTATCTCAAAGCGCTCCGCCGGTATCGGGTCGGCGGGCTGCTGTAAATTCAAAAATATCATGAATATCCGCCCGGAGCAGAAATCGCGCTCGTTGACCTTTATGCGCTGACCGCCCGTGCGCGCCGTGGCTTTGAAGTTTATCGAATTGAACGGATCGCCCGGCGCCATATCGCGTATACCCGACACGTTGAAAGGATCGGTCAGAAGCCGCCTCGCCGAGCGCACGTCGCCCGTCAGCGTGTTTACCGGCGCGACGTCCGTCTTTACGTTGAAAAAGTTTTTCGGCGGAAGATTGAAGCGGCTTATGAAATACTGCATATCGCCCGAGCGCAGACCGGTGTAGCCGTCGAAGGCGAGCTCGCCGTAAACGTACGCCTCCACGTCGACGAGAAGCAGGGGAAGCGGCGTCGGATTCGTTATTTTTTCGTACAGCTCCGCCGCCTCTCCCTCAAAAACGCCCTCGTCCGAAAAGTATCTTTCGTACCGCAGGCGGCTTATCTGCCAGCGGCGAAGCGCGCGGAGCCCGCGCACGATGCCGATGATAAGGAGTATGAGCGCCGCTATCGAGGCTCCGGACAGCATGAAGAACGTTATCAGGTTGTCGGAGACGGAGAGCATGAACTCGTTTATGCGGTCGACCGCGGAGGCTGTTTCCGCCGCCGTCATGCCTTGAATTTATACGCGGCGGGATCGTCCGTCGGGACTGCGACGGCTTTGAGCACGTCGTCGATCACCTTGCGCGACGCGCCGGCTTTAAGAGAAGCGGTCGCCGACATTATAAGGCGGTGAGAAAGGACGTTTGCCGCGCATTCCTTTATATCGTCGGGCAGAAGATAATCGCGCCCCGCCGCGGCGGCGAAGAATTTCGACACCTTGAGCAGGGAAAGCGCCGCCCTCGGGCTTGCGCCGAGCTCCACGCCCTCGGCTCTCCTCGTCGCCTCGCATACGGATACGACGTATGAAAACACGTCGTCGTGGACGTATACGGAATCGAGCTCCGCCTGCGCCGCTTTCACGTCGGAGACGGAGGCGACCGGCGAAAGCGACGGCGTATCCGCCGCTTTGTTGTATTTTTTCAGTATTTCGACGGTCTGTCTGTGCGACGGCAGACCGGTCGAAAGGGATATCAGGAATCTGTCTAGCTGAGCCTCGGGAAGCTCGTAAACGCCGGACGATTCGACCGGGTTCTGCGTGGCTATAACCATAAACGGAGAGGGCAGCGCGTATCTGTCGCCGTCGACCGTGACCTGTCCCTCCGCCATACATTCGAGCATACCCGCCTGCGTTTTCGGCGTGGCGCGGTTTATTTCGTCCGCCATTACGACGTTGGCGAAGACCGGACCGGGCAGAAACTCGAATTCCTGCTTTTTCATATTGAAATATCTTATGCCCGTGATATCCGACGGCATAAGGTCCGGTGTGAACTGCACGCGCGAGAACGACGCGTCAAGCGAGGCGGCGAGCGACTTTGTGAGAAGCGTTTTGCCCGTGCCCGGTACGTCCGTCATAAGAACGTGGCCGCCGCATACAAGCGCCGCGACGAGATATTTTACAGCCTCGTCCTTGCCGACAACCGCGCGCCCGACGTTTTCGTTTACTTTTTCAAAAAGAGCCTTTATCTTTTCCATAACAATAATTATATTCCCGATACCGTTTTTCTTTATTCTTTCTTATTTGTTCTTTAACTCACATAAACCCCTGCGCCGATATTATCCTGCCGTACTCTTTCAGCTTTTTTTCGCGCTCGTCATAGTCGGGGATATACGATCTGACGAGGGCGTAAAAGTCCTTGTTGTGATTTTTGTATCTGATATGCGCCAGCTCGTGTACCGTCACGGCGTCGATACATTCTTCATCTGTCATAAGCAGAACGAACGAAAAGCTTATATGGTTCCCGCCCTTGCCGCCGCAGCTGCCCCAGCGCGTTTTCGCGGACGTTATCTTCGGCGGAGGCGGCGCGGGCAGATTCATTATTTTCGCCCAGCGCGACAGCTTGTCAGCCATTTTTTCCTTGCCGGCAAGCTTGAAATAACCGGCGATCGCCGCTCTTTTTTCCGCGTCGTCAAGTCCCGCGGGCAGGTAAAACGAGGCGCCGTCGAAGCCCGCCCTGTTTGAAGACGTTTCGGCGACCGGGTATTTTGCGCCGAGCAGATAAATAAAATCAAGCGGCGCGGCGGGCTTTTGCTCCGCGCGCTTTTTGTCTATCCAGCTTTGGTGCGACGATACTATTTCGTTTATTTCCCTGCGGCTCATACCGCGCGGCGCGCGGACGGTAAGGCTCCCGTCGCGCCCGAGCTGTATGCTCACCGTTTTTCTGTCGGCGTATATGACCGTATAGTTCATTTGTCGGTCTTGCCGTCCTTGATCTCCTGCAATTCAGCCAGAAACGTTTCAACGTCGCGGAATTCGCGGTAGACGGAGGCGAATCTGACGTACGCTATATCGTCCGTATCCTTCAGCTTTTCCATAACGAGCCTGCCTATTTCGTAGGACGGTATCTCCTTTTTGCCCATCGCCTTTATAGTGTTTTCCACGTCGCGCACGATACCCTCTATCTGCGCCGAGGTCACGGGGCGCTTGTGGCAGGAGCGCAGTATGCCGTTCATCAGCTTTTCGCGCGAGAAGACCTGCCGCGTTTTGTCCTTTTTGATCACCATAAGCGGCGTTGACTCCGCCGTCTCGTATGTAAAGAATTTATTGCCGCATTCCGGGCAGACGCGCCGCCTTCTTATGACGCTGCCCTCCTCGAACGGCCGCGAATCCACTACCTTTGTGTCTGTTGCTCCACAGTTCGGACATTTCATTTTTTTACTCTCCTTGTTATTCCTTATCATCTATTATACACACAATATATTGTGTGTCAATAGTTTTTTTATCAATATAACGGATTTTTTTTGATTTTTGACTTGATAAATCATTTTATATGCGGTATAATTGTAAAAAAAGGGAGGTGAGGCGGCGTGAAGCTGTTTGCAAACCGCCCGCTGTGCCTCGCCTGCACGGCGGCGCTTATCGTGTCGTTTTTTGCCGCGTATATGAATATTTACGCGGGCGCCGCAGTCGCCGCCCTGATTTTGTCCGTCTCGCTTTTTCTGATCCTGCGCCGCGGATGCGACAGGCGCGGATCCGCCGTCGTTTGTATCGCCTGCGCTCTCATGCTCGGCTCGTGCCTTTTATACCGCGCCCTGACTCCCGCGGCTGAAAGCTTCTCCGATACGGCGGCGAAGGGATATCTGCTCCCCGGCGGCGACGGATACGAGCGTATATGCGTGATAACGGAGCTTGACGGAAAGCCGGTAAACGTAAGAGCCGCCGCGTACTGCCCCGATTTATACGCGCCGGATTTTTCGGAATTCGAAGCGGCGCTTTCCCTTTCGCCGTGCGGCGGCGCGGACGCGGCGAGGTACAAAAGCAAAGGCGTGTTTTACACCGCTTGGTTTTCGTCGTTTGAGACGACCGGCGAGCTTCACAAGGATCCGACGTATTACGCAAACCTTTTAAGACGGAAGGCGGCGGACAGGTTTTATCTAATATCCGACAACGCCGGTATCATCTGCCGCGTTTTCCTCGGCATAAGGGACGACACGCCGAGGGGATTCTCCTCCAATATAAACCGCCTCGGCGTTTCGCATCTTCTCGCGGTGAGCGGTCTGCACGTTACCGCGCTGCTTTTCGGCGCGGAATACGTTTTAAGAAAAATAAGCGGCAAAAACCGCGTGAATTATATCATAATATCCGTCCTCGCTCTGTTATATGCGGCCGTGACCGGCTTTGCCGGCTCCGTCGTCCGCGCCGCGATAATGTATCTTATGAGCCGCGCATCGCTTGTGTTCAAAAGGGATAACGACAGCGTTACGTCGCTTTTGTTTGCGGCTTTCGTCATAATTCTCGTAAATCCGCCGTCCGCTTTCGATACGGGCTTCCTGCTTTCGTTTACGGCGACGCTCGGCATAATCGCCACCGGAGCGCCCGCCTCAAAATTCGTTTTATCGAAGCTGAACAAAAAGCTCGCCTTCCTCGGCAAGCCGCTTTCCGCGCTTATAATAACGCTTTCCGCTCTCATATTCACCCTGCCGGTGCAGGCTTATTCCGGCGGCAAGCTTGCTTACGGTGCGCTGTTGTATAACCTGCTGACCGTCCCGGTCGTGACGGTTCTGCTTTATCTCTGCCCTTACGCGCTGATACTTTCTTTCGTGCCGTTTCTCGGCAGGGGCGCGGGGCTTTTGTGCGACGGCTTGTGCGGGATTCTTACAAAGCTCGCCTCGGTACTTGCGGGGACAGCTCCTCCCGCCGTCTCCGTGTCTTATCCCTTCGTTTTTCCGCTTATCGCCGTTTTCGCCGCGCTTGCCGCGGTTCTGGCGGTATTCTCGCGCAAAAGAATTCATTATTTGTGCCTTTGCCTTGCGTTTATAATAACTTTTTCTTCATTTGCTTTGATTTTCACCTTGACGGCGCGGCAAAAAACTGCTATAATAATATCGCCGGGCAAAAAAGGCGATTACGCGGCGATAATAAAGGACGGGGAATGTACCGTGTTCGACTTTACGGACGGCTCCCCGGACGGGTTTTATCCGCTCTGCGGCAAACTGCTGTCGCTCGGTTACACCCGCGCGGCGCTCGTCTCTGCCGGCTCCCAGGACGCTGGGAGTTTGCAGAACGCTTTGTATCTCTGCACGCGCTTTGAGTTCGATGAGATCCGTGCGCCGGAAAAGCTTTGCCCGTACTTGTCGGATATGAGCGGTATAAGCGCCTCCCCGTACGGAGAAAACGGCGATGAGATCGGCGGCGCAAAGCTCACCCTTATCGGAGGCTCGCGTTTTGTAAGCGCGGACGGTTCGGTCTATTGCGCCGAAGCGGATCCCGTGACCGCGCAGTACGCGCTGAGATTCGGTAAGATAATATACGGGAGCGCCGCGGACAGCGAAAAAAGACTGCCGCGGAACGACGGTACGGTTTTTGTAAAATACAACGAAGGACTTATCATGATATATGCAGACGACTGATTTTTACACCGAAAAAAACACGGTATTCTGCCGGGCTCTGGCGGAGGTGCCGTTTCTTTCGCACGGCTTTTCAACGAGAAACGGCGGCACGTCCGCGCTCGATTTTACGAAAAGCCTCAATCTCGCTTACTGCCGCGGCGACGACGATAAAACGGTGAACGAAAACCGCCGTATTTTCGCCGCAAACGCCGGCTTCGATATCGGCGGATTAGTACTTGCGGAGCAGATACATTCAACGAACGTCGTCACGGCCGACGGGGGAAAGAAAAGATACAACGGCGCGGACGGCTTCGTGACCTCGGTTCCCGGCGTTTTCGTCGCCGTAAAAACCGCGGACTGCCAGCCGATACTGTTCGCCGACCGTGCCACGCGGGCTGGCGCGGAGCCGCGCACGGTATAGCCGCAAAGACGGTCGAAAAAATGATAAGCGAAGGCGCGCGGGCGGAAAACGTAATCGCGGCGCTCGGACCGTGCATAATGCCGTGCTGTTTTGAGGTCAGGGAGGACTTTATAAAAGAGCTTCAAAGCATTGACGGACAGCTTATGAAATTCATAACGGAGCGCGGCGGTCATTACGCCGATCTGCCCGGGATAAATAAATATTTTCTGTTGAGCTCCGGCATAAGACCCGAAAATATATACGTTTCGGGCGAATGTACCTGCTGTGATGAAGAAAAGTATTTCTCACACCGCCGCGACGGCAGCCGCCGCGGAACGATGATGAGCGTAATAGGCATAAAAAACAAGAGGTCTGAGCCTCTTTAATGAAAGGATATATATTATGGTAAAACTGTACGGTCTCACGGTCGAGCGCGTAAAGGAGCCGCTTGCGGCGCCGTGTAAAAACGTCCGCTTCGGATGGAAGCTCGGATCAGACGAAAACAACGTAGTGCAAAACGGATATTCCATAGCCGTGCTCCTCAATGGAGAGCGCGTATGGGAAAAGGAGGAGGAAACGGACAACACCGTCGACGTAAGAGCGGACGTTGAATTTCTGCCCGGCAGATATTATACCGTCGAGGTCACGTCAAGAACGACGGCGGGCGACTGCTTCGGCAGGAGCTTTTTTGCGACGGAGCAGGAAATAAAGGGCGTTTTCATAAAGCCGAAAAAGCATATAGAGGGCGCCTGCGTTTATTTCCGCCGCGATTTCGTGTGCGAAAAGCCGGTAAAACGCGCGACTGCGTATATCGCCGGTCTCGGCTACGGCGTGCTTTATATGAACGGCGAGAGAGTCGACGGCATATTCTACGACGCGCCGTTCACAAACTACGAAAAAGAGGTCTTATACAGGGCGTACGACGTGACGAAGCTGACGAAAGAAAAGAACTGTATCGGCGTACACTGCGGAGAGGGCTTTTACGCACAGAGCCGCGTATGGGCGAACAAGATCTTCAAATACGGCGATATATGCTGCTTCGCACAGCTCGATATCGAATATGAGGACGGAGAAAAAGAGACCGTCTGCACCGGACAGGACGGCTGGCAGACGATGTATTCGCCCACGCTTCTGAGCAACGCCCACGGAGGCGAGATACACGACGCGCGCCGCGAGACGCCGGACTGGTGCAGATACGGCTTTACAGACGATTATCTTCTCCCCGCCGTCGCCGATACGGTGCCGAAGGGACCGCTTCACGGCGCGGTAATGCCGCCGTGCCGCGTTATACGCCGCATAAAGCCGGTCGCGATAAAGAACATTCACGGCGTCGACAGCGGCGTATGGGTGTTCGATATGGGCGAGAATTTCGCGGGTACCGTTACGCTCAACCCGCCGCAAAGCGCGGAGGGCGCGACGTATATACTGCGCTTTGCCGAGACGGTAGACGAAAACGGCGTTATAGACTGCCGCTCCACCGGCGTTTATCACGTTTACTGTCAGCAGCAGCATATTTATATCTGCTCCGGCAAGCCGGGCGAAAGCTGGACGCCGGAATTCAACTGGCACGGCTTCAGATACGTCGAGGTCACGGGCTTTTACGGCAGAGACCCCGAGCCGTCTATGATAGAAGGTCTCGCGATAAGCACCGATTTCGACACGACGGGCGTTTTCAGAACGGATTCCGACGATATAAACGCGCTTCAGACCGTTATGATGCGCACGATACGCTCGAATTACCACGGCTTTCCCGAGGATTGCCCCGCGCGCGAAAAATGCGGCTGGCTCGGCGACGCGGAGGTCGTCTGCGATACGGCGATGCACAACTTCGATATGGCGGCGTCGTACGAAAAATATATGCGCGATATAAGGACGAGCCGCGACGTCTACGGCGACTGGACGATGATAGCGCCGGGCAAACGCACCTGCGGCTTCGGCACGCCGCTCTGGGGCTGCGCTCAGGTCATAATCCCGTATAAGCTGTACACGCTCTGCGGCGATAAGGCCGTGCTTGAAGAGAATTATCAGTATATGTGCGACTGGATAGAGCACGAGAAAAACAGGAGCGAGGATCTGATAATATCGGAGGGTCTGGGCGACTGGTGTCCGCCGATAGGAAACAACGGCGAGCGCAGGATCCCGGTAAAGCAGTCGTCGACGTTCATGTTCTACGAGACGGCGGTGATAATGGACGAGGTCAGCCGTCTGCTCGGCCGCGACGGAACGAAGTACAAGGCTCTCGCCGAGGCGATAAAGGAGAGCATAAACCGCAATTTCTACGATAAGGAAAAGCATTCTTACGGATATCAGGCGTCCAACGGCGCGGCGTGGCTTCTGCACGTCGTACCCGAGGAGGACAGGGACGCGCTCGTAAAAGCCACTCACGATATGATTGTAGATGATAAATACGTTATGACGACGGGCATTTACGGCAATAAATACCTGCTTCCGATGCTGTACGAAACGGGTCTCGGCGAGGACGCGGTAAAGATAATGTTCGGCCGCACGTTCTACGATTTCGGCACGATGCTCGACGACGGCGCAACGTCTTTGTGGGAGTGCCTTGAAATGAAGTCCGTCGGCATGAAGGGCCTTGTCGCGTCGTACGATCACCCGATGCACAGCGGCTTTGCGTATATGTTCTACGCGCAGTTGGCCGGTATCAAGCCGACGGAGCCGGGCTTTAAGAGCTTTGAAATATCCCCGTGTCTTAAGGGAGCGCCCGAAAAGGTCTACGCGGAAATGGAAACGGCAAACGGCAGAATAATTTCAGACAGGAACGGAAAAACGCTTAAAATAACAGTCCCCGCGAACACGCGCTGCACCGTCAGAAACGGACGGACGGAGATAGCAAGCGTCGGCTCGGGAGAGTACACGTTTGAATAGCAAATAAGGAGTCGCCTGCGTGAACCCCCACCGCTGTTCGCGGCGGGGAACCCCTTACGGGAACCCCCACCGCTCTCAAGTTCGCGGCGGGGAACCCCTTTACCGCCCCAAACCCCGCCTCCCCCCGAAGTATCGGGGCATTGCAGCGTAAGCTGCGCGCGCGGGCGTCCCTCTGCCGCGCTTTGCGCGGGATGATATATTTGCTTACGCAAATGTGATATAACAGGCAAACCTGTTGTGATATACGCTTCGCGCATGATATGTGCCTTGCGGCACATTGAGGAGTCGGCAGAGCCGACAAATCGTGCGCCGCGAAACGCGGCGCGGTTGGTGGTTCCCCACCCGTGAACCCCCACCGCTGTTCGCGGTGGGGAACCCCGGTCACCCCCCAATCCACCCCCAACCCCCCGCCTCCCCCCAACGCAAGTTGGGGCTTTTTTGACGGTATGGAATCCGGGGCATGCAGCGTAAGCTGCGCGCGCGGGGTGCCCCCTCCACCCGCGCGCTTGTTTTATATAGTTTATTGATTTCATTATTCTTAACCGCAGTTTCTCCTCACGCCCCGCAGGGCATATCGCGTCGAAGACATATCGCGCCTGAAAGGCATATCGCGTCC
>CACZVC010000166.1 GCA_902784545.1 uncultured Ruminococcus sp.
GCGGTTTGAAATCCACCATAGCAGAGAGATTGTCGTTCATCTGTTCGATATTGCTCATACCCGACAAAACCATCGCGATGTCGGGAAAGCTCGCGGCGAATCTGACCGCGTATGAGGCGTTTGAGCCGCCGTTGAGCGAACGTAAAATTTCGTCCGCTTCCTTCGGCAGATTCACAAGGCTTCCGCCCTTTACCGGCTCCATAACTATAACGGGCTTGCCGTGCTTTTCGCACACTTCATAGCACAATCTGCTCTGGACAGAGGCGTCGTTATAATCGACGTAATTCAGCTGTATCTGAACTATCTCGATCTCCGGATGCTCCGTAAGTATCATATCGAGAATGTCGGCGGTATCGTGAAAAGACAGTCCGAGATGGCGTATCCGCCCCTCTTCCTTCAGCTTCATTCCCGTTTCGTACGCTCTGCACCGCTGATATTTCGGGTAGTTGTTCCTGCTTTGCGCGTGCATGAGATAAAAGTCGAAATACTCCACTCCGCACAGCTCGAGCTGTTTTTCAAAAAACGGTATTATTTGCTTTTCGCTGTTGAAATATGAATCCGAGAGTTTATTAGTAAGTAAAAATTTGTCCCTGTCGTATCTTTTTGAAACGCAATCTCTTATCGCGGTCTCGCTTTTGCCGTTTATGTAGCCGTGCGCGGTGTCGAAATAGTTGAAGCCCGCGGCGATAAATGCGTCCGCCATATCGCAGAACTGTTTATGATCGACCTTGTCGCCGATCATCGGGAGCCTCATACAGCCGAAACCGAAGTTGCCGTTGATCTCGGGAAAAAACCTGTTTTTCTCCATTTGTATAACCTCCGTTATAATTTAATACTTTTAACAAGCGTCGACGCCGCGTCGCGCCCTAATTTCTGCAAGCCCTTTGCGCTGAAATGACCGGCGGCGTTCGGATTCATATATTCCGGTATCTTATTCAGCTCCGTCGCCTCGTCGGTAAGCATGATAAACAAACCGTCGTCGCGGCAGATCATATCCTGTGCGGCGATGATTTTATCGTCTCTTTCGTCGTTTGTGAATCTGCCGACGCGGATAACGCCGAAGCGGGAAAGACTTATATCACGTTCAAGTGAATGCGCCATCGTTTTTATCTGCCGGTAATACGTTTCCGTATCTTTCGACATCAAAGCGTCGCTTTCGCCCTGCAAAAACACAAGATAAATCCTGTCCGACGCATCACCGGCTTTTTCCGCCGCCTTTTTCGTCTTTTCGACAAGTATCCCGTAGCCGGGATTTCCGGGCAAAAAGTAATCAATCGTTTCGGCGCCCTTCGCCGCGCCGACGGCTATGACTTCTCTTTTCGTTTCTTTTGTGTAAACGCGGCAGAATTCGGGTATAAGCGTCGTGTTTCCGTAAGCGGAGCCGCCCAGAACGTGCTTTTCGTGCCAGCTCATACCCATATAATCCTCGTAAGCCTCGCCCTGCGTTCCGTCGTAATGCAGATTTTCGCCGAACGGGTCGCAAAGCGGAACGAGGCTGTCCGTCGCGTATTTGTATTCATAAGCGTCAGGAACTATCGAGCTGTCGGCAAGGCGTTCCGTCTGCCCCTCCATATTGCTCTGACCGCTGAAAATTATTATATCCTTCATTATTTTATAAGAAGCGTTTTTACGTTTTTGCCCGATTTTGCGTCATCAAACGCTTTGTTTACGTCTGACAGATGATAGAACGAGCCCATTTCGATTATCGTTTTCTGCAATTGCTTATGACCGCACAAAAATGAAAGATACGCTTTTACGTCGGGCACGGAATACTGCGAAGAGCCGATCATCTGCAAAGCCTTGAAAGTTATCAGCTGCGGCTGTATCTCCGCGCCGCCGCTGTTGCTGTACTGACCGGGTATCAGATAAACGCCGCGGTTGCGCAGGAAATTCATACCCTGCGGCACGGCGGACGGAGCGCCCGACGCTTCAAAGCAGAGATCCACGCCGAGACCGTCGTTTTCATTTTGCAGTTTTTCCGTTATCGCGTCTTTTCCGTCTCTTGTTATATTCAAAACCTCGTCGGCGCCGATTTCTTTCGCCAGCTCTTCCCTTTTCTTATTGTCGCCGGCGGTTATCGCGTAAAGCTTTTTTACGCCGAGCGATCTGAGATACATTACCGCAAAACAGCCGACGGGACCGAGTCCCTGAACGACCGCGGTCGTATCACCGTTTATCGTTACGTTCGCTCTTTCGGCGAGTCTGAAAGCGTGTATGACCGTGGGACCGGGGCAGGCGAATACCGCGACGGCTTTGGGATCGAGCTCGTCCGGTATTTTTATAAGATTCGTAAGCGGAGTAAAATTTATCTCCGTGTAGCCGCCGTATAAATACGGAGGCTCGTCAATGCTTCCGCCGTTCGTCAAGCCCATATTCACGCAGTTTGCGTCGTCGCCTGTTCTGCACAAAAGGCACTTTCCGCACGGTACGGCGATATCGGCTATTACGTTGTCGCCCGGCTTCAAGCCGTATTCCGCGGCTTCGTTTTCATCACATTCCGTAAGCTTCCCTACGAATTCGTGTCCTATGACCGTAGGCGGCGCGACGTAAAGCGTTCCGCGCATAAAATGCAGGTCCGTGCCGCATACGCCGCTTGCGATAAGCTCGCTTTTTCCGTAGCCCGACGGCGCTTTTACAACTTCAAACTCTCTTATGTCGAACGGTTTTCCGGCACCGTTGAATACCGCCGCTTTTGCTTTCATATTATCCTCCTATTCCACGATAACGGTAAAGTATTTTTCGTATATGCTTTTTATTTTTTCGACCGCTTCTTTTTCAGGCGGTTTTACGTTTTTATATTTGTAATCAAGCCCCGAAGCCTCGTATTTGGACGAGCCGAGACGGTGAAACGGCAAAAGATCCGCGTATCTGACCCCGGCTTTCAAAAGCTCCGCGCAGATATCAAGGCTGTCCTTTTCGCTCATATTGAAGCCCGGTATAAGCGGGATCCTGGCGTGGACGGTTTTCCCCGTTTTTATAAGATAACAAAGATTATCAAATATCAGATTTTTGTCGCCGCCGATAACGGTTTTATATTTTTCCTCATCCGCGGTCTTAAAATCGTAATAGAAAATGTCGGTATGATCAGATACCAGATCAAAGCTTTTCTTTTCCACGCATCCCGCGGTGTCAATAAGCGTCGACACTCCGTTTTCTTTCAGCGCTTTAAATAGTTCGGATACGCCGTCAGCCTGAAGCATCGGCTCTCCTCCGCTTACAGTCACTCCGCCGCCGTTTATATAAAATTCCTTATCCTCCAAAACGTCGGATAAAACGTCGCCGACCGCCGTTATTTTACCGTAGGTCACGGTCTTTCCGGTGCGGTAAACAAGCGTCTGCGGCTTATCCGAGATATTCTCCGGGTTGTGGCACCACGGACAGCGCAGATTACAGCCCTTTAAGAACACCGTGGTCCTTATACCCGGACCGTCGCCTGTCGAAAAGCGCTGTATGCACGAAACGTTGAGCGTTTTCATACCGCCTCGTGCTGGGTCCGGCTGAGGATATCCTCCTGTACCTCTCTGCCGAGCGTTACGTAAACAGCGGAAAATCCCGATACGCGAACGACAAGATCAGGATATTTCTGCGGGTGATCCATAGCGTCCTCCAAAACCTCGCGCGAGGTGGAATTTATCTGTATCTCCTGCCCGCCGCGGCTGAAATAAACGCGTATGAGCGACAACAGCTTTTCGCGCTTGCCGTCCTTGAACGCGCCGGGCGAGAATTTCTGATTCACGACCGTACCGCACGCACAGCGCGTGTAATCGGGCTTTGAAACGCTCAGAAGCGTCGACGTGACGCCGCGCGTGTCGCAGCCGTACGTCGGCGAGGCGGCGTCTGACAGCGGCTTTCCGGCTTTTCTGCCGTCGGGCGTTGCCGACAGACCTTTTCCGGCGTATATGTTCGAGACGTTCGCCGCCATCGCGGTATATATCGCGCCGCCGTCGTTCGTTCTGTAATTGTCAAACACGTCGGACAGGGTATCGGTATACCATACCGCGTATTTATCGGCGAAGTTATCGTTATTACCGTATTTAGGCGCGGTCAAAAGCGTTTGCCTCATATCGTCATAGCCCTCGAAATCGGCGTTTATCGCGGCTTTTATTTCGGATAGTTTATAAACTCTGTCGACGAAGACCGTCTTTTCCAGAGCCGAAAGACAGTCGCTCACAGTTCCGATGCCCATAAGGCACGCGCCGTGGACCGACGGATATTTCGCGCCGCCGTTGTTTATATCGAGTCCGTGCTCTATACAGCAGTCGCAGAAGCACGAAAGAAACGGCGAGGTATGGTTTTCGGGATCCGGCACGAACGACGCGCCCTGCGTCGCCCTGATATAATCCTCCGCTCCTTTTTCGAGCCTTTTTTCGTATAACGACATGAATTCGTCCATCGATCCGATACCGTCAAGTGTTTTTTCGTCGTTGTTCTGAATTATATCGAGCAGATAGCAGATGGGATCGAAGCGCCCGTCGACCCACGGAGGCTGTTTTCCGGTGATAAAGTTTTCGATACAGCCGACCATGCAGTAATTTCTGACGTCCTTTATATCGTAGCCCTTCCGTGCGAGCGCCGCCATATTCACCTCGTCGTTCATCAGCGCGGGATAGCCGAGACCGGTGCCGATGACTTTAAGACATTCGTCAAGGAATTCATCCGGGCAGTCGTGCGTTATCCTCGCCGATAGATTGGGACCCGGCATATTCACGTCCCTGACGGCGTGAAGGACGCAGTACGACAGACCGTTTACCGAGCAGTCGCCGTTTTCGTCAACGCCGCCGATACAGATATTGACGACGTCGTCGCCGCCCGTGTATCTGCGCTCGCAGATCTTTGCAAAAGCGTTTGCCAAAAGCTCCGTCGCGTATTCGTCGGTAAGAGTACCGTTTTCGGTATCTTTTTTATAAAGCGGATATAAATATCTGTCTATCCTGCCGAGAGCCATTGCGTATCTGCCCTCCGAAACAAAGCAGCTGTGAATCATCCAGACGAGCTGTAAGCCCTGCTCAAACGTTTCCGGCGCGTGCTTTGTAAGCGCTTCGCAGTTCTCTTTTATCCTGTCAAGCCTTGCACCGTCATAACCGTCGCCGCCTTTCAAAGCTTCGGCTTTTGCGGCGTACAGGCTGAGCTTTGAAATAAGCGCTTCAAGCGCTTTTCTCATACTCAGAAGAAACGTAACCGCGTTTTCGTCGTCCTTATGCTTTTTTATCGAACCTTCGATATCCGAAATGAGCCCGGGTATGCCGAGCTCAACAGCTTTGAAATAATCC
>CACZVC010000167.1 GCA_902784545.1 uncultured Ruminococcus sp.
GCATGAATTGTTCGTATCGAACATGAATTGAGCCTTACGGCTCATGAATTGTCCCTTAAAGGACATTAAAGAGGTTGTCACTTAATGCGACAGCCCCATTTGCTTTTATCCCGCGCGGATAGTTCTCCGCGCCGGCTTCGTATCCGGTATCCCCCTCTCTGCTGTATGTACCGGCCGTATTTGTTTTATCTTGAAATCCGCTTTCCGAGGATCTCTACCGCTATGGAGAATCTCTCTATCTGCGTCAACGTTATCAATGACGGGTCACCCTCGCGGATACGCAGAGTGCGGCGTATTTCTTTAGGTATGACTATTCTGCCTAATTCATCTATTTTTCTGACTATTCCGGTAGCTTTCATTGTTTTCTCCTTTTTGTACGTTTATATCAGTATGCACAGATAAGGAAAAAATATGTATCGCAAAGAAAAAAATCCGTTTTCCGTCTCTAAAAACTTTTTATTGACAGAATTAAAAATCTATGATAAAATGAATATATCAAATAAAAGGAGCAACGATATGAAAAGACACGACGCGGCGTCCGGCTGCGATAATAAGATCCTTTTTTACTGCGAAAAGAATAAAGAAGCTTCGTTTTACGAGGACGTCAGGCACGGCGTGTCGGGCGGATTCATCCTTCACAGATCGCGCGGCGGTGTCGACGAATACTCTGAGCTGACATGCGCCGAATTCAAAGATCTCGCCGTTAAAGCGCATGAAAACGGTTTTATATCGTATTTCAAGCTCAGAAGACTTCTGAAAACCGTAGAGCCCGGTCTGCGCGCCGACAAGAATATAACCTCGTTTGAGACCGTCACTCTGCGCGAAAGCGGTATGCGTTTCGTATGCGATAAGGAGATCGTTATGAAGGACGGCAAAGCCGAGGTATCGTATTACAATATCATATACGACAGAGGAAGCGATGAGGACCGCCGCGAGCTCAACACGAGGGCGGTCGTTGACGCCGCGGACGTTCTTAACGTTTTAAACAAAGTCAGGCTTGCGTCGTGGGACGGCTTTCACGGCGCTCACCCGAAAAACGTCACGGACGGAATAATGTTCAGTCTTTCTGCAAAAGTCAACGGCGGCGCGGAGATACACGCCGGCGGCTCTGAAAATTTCCCTCCGAAATACAGAGAGCTGACTGACTGGTTTTACAAAGTCTTTTCCGAGGCGGATGAAAAAGCAAAGAACGATGACGGAGAGGACGCCTGATAAAAGCGTTTTTGCTTTCGGCCGGAGGTAATATGCTGCCTTATATTTTCATTTTACTGTTTTTAGCCGCGGCGGTACTCAATCTTACAGGCACAAAGGGGCACGACAGGCTGTTTAAAGCCACAAAGCCCGTGCTTTTGCTTCTTTTATGCCTTTACTGCCTTTTCCGCGGTCTGCCTAAGCCTGATCTTCTTCTGATCGGCGCGCTTTTCGCGTGCGGCGTCGGCGACGTTCTTTTGATGCTCAAGGGCGACAAATGGTTTGTTTCGGGCGGCGTGTCGTTTTTTATCGGTCACGTGCTTCTGATACTCGTTTTCGCCGGACGGCTCGATACATATAACAACATATTTTACGGTATATCATGCCTTGCGATACCGTATATCATAACGGCGTGCGTTATTATGTTCATAACAAGGAAAAACACGCCGAAGGCGATGATCGTACCGATGCTCCTTTATCTTTTGTGCAACGGTATAATGAACGCCTTCGCTTTATTGTGCCTGATAAGAAGCCCCGCCGTCGGTATGCGCGTACCGTCGGCGGATGAGATACGGCAGACGGTATGCTGCGCCCTGTCGTACGCCGGAGCCGTTTTATTCTTCCTGTCCGACTGCGCGCTGTTTCTTATGAGATACGGCGGCGACAAAAAGAGATTTTACAAAACCGACTTTTTCGTTATGCTGACGTATATTTCGGGTACTTTTCTGATAACTGTCGGGCTCGTCCCATTATGGTGAATATATGATATTTGTTAAAGAATCTGATCTTACAAAGGAAACTCTTGACCTGCTTATCCGTATGTCGGAGGACTGGGAGGCGGAAAACAGCTGTCACGGATACCGTAAAAATGAAGTATCCGATATAGAAGGCAACCGGGTTTTTCTCGCCTATGACGGCGATACCGTCGCGGGTTATCTGTTCGGACACATTGAAAAAGCGAAAAGCACGAGCTCCGTCATGCCCGCCGGAACAGCGTGCTTTGAGGTCGAGGAGCTGTACGTCAAGCCCGGATACCGGTGTAAGGGCATCGGAAAAACGCTTTTCGGATTCGCGGAGAACGCGGCGTCGGGCGAGGCGGAATATATCATGGTCGGCACGGCGACGAAAAACTGGCGCGCTATACTGCACTTTTATATCGAAGAGCTCGGTATGCAGTTCTGGAGCGCGAGGCTTTATAAA
Source organism: uncultured Ruminococcus sp. (assembly GCA_902784545.1). GTDB lineage: Bacteria > Bacillota > Clostridia > Oscillospirales > CAG-272 > UBA1248. Next base: position 2,392 of record CACZVC010000167.1, read on the forward strand.
AAAACGGGAGGACCGCAAAATGGCGTCAAGTAAAGATTATCTCGATTTTATACTCGATCAGCTGTCGGATCTGAACGGCGTTTCATACAGGGCTATGATGGGGGAATACATAATTTATTACAACGGCAGGATAATAGGCGGCGTGTACGACGACAGATTTCTGATAAAACCGACGAAATCGGCGAAGCGCCTTTTGCCCGGCGCGGCGCTTGAGGCGCCCTACGAGGGCGGCGGAAAAATGCTTTCCGTCGACAACGTCGACGACCGCGAATTTCTGCGCGGACTTTTTGAGGCGGTATATCCGGAGCTGCCGGAGCCGAAAAATAAAAAACGGGGTAATATATGAAAGACGATATGACGGTAAGTATCGGCGACTGCGTGATAAATCTGCGCGTAGGGGCGATAGTTATAAAAGATAACAAGATCCTGATGGTAAAAAACGCGCGCGACGACTATTATTATTCGGTCGGCGGGCGCATCAAATCGGGTGAGACCTCGGAGGACGCCGTTCTGCGCGAGGTATACGAGGAGCTCGGAGTCCGTCTGCCCGTCGACCGGTTGGGCTTCGTATCGGAAAATTATTTTTACGGAACGATAGGCGACAACGTTAACAGGCAGATATACGAGGTATGTTTTTACTATTATATGAAAACGCCGCCGGACTTTGAGCCGCGTTATGAATCCGTGACGGACAGCGGGATCACGGAGAAATTCGAATGGCTGCCTTTCGATACCGAAAAAACAATATATCCCGTTTTTTTCAGAACAGAGCTCAAACATCCGTGCGAAACGGTAAAGCACATAATAACAGACGAGCGAACGGATAGGTCCGCCGTATCGTCCGGCGGCGCGGTCTATAAGGATGAAAGATACGAGCTCGGCGAAAAAAACGGCCGCCCGTATCTTAAAGCGGACGGCAGAACTTATTATATGTCGTGCCATCCGTACGAGCCGTGTTTGTATATAACCGATGAAAACGGCGGGCTGACGGCGGTGCATAACGCGTTCGATCCGTCGTACGTGCTCGACGCTTTGAGCCGCGGCGAAACCGTATCGTCGATATCCGGCTTTGAATACGGCGCGCGCGATTTCTGCGAAATGGTTGAATGCGCCGCCGGCAAGGGGAACATAAACATTGACGAAGCGGAAAAGGTCTTTTCATGCCGCGGCAAAAAGAAAAAGCCGGATGCTCCGGCTGATAACGATTTTATTATAGAGGACGAGTGCATATCCGATATGATAAACGGTTTATCCGGCGTCATCGTCGAATACCGCCTCGTAAAAAACGACTGCGCGGAAAAAGGGCGTGAAGCCCACCGCGCGGCGCTTTCGCGCGCCTGCGGCAGTCTGTTCGCGGACGACGAGGACGGCGGTTATTTGTGGCGATACGACGTCGGCAAAGCGAAAGCGGCGCGTATGACCGCGGACGAGCTTTTTACAAAGGAGAAAAAAAGCGGTAAGCTGACTTACCGCAAAGCGTTTCTCGAGCCTCCGTACGGCGCCGACTGCACGGACAGGGATTTCGACCGTGTGAACGACGCGCTTTTCCCGAACGGAACAGACGGTCTTGAAATATACGAATGGACGACCGACTGGTCGGATTATTTTGACGACGGCGGCGAATGGTGGGGCACGCTCTGCATCACGGTCTATGATTCAAGCCTCAACCGCTTCGTCGTTATCCTCGCCTCCGCAACGGATTAGAGTGTTCTTACAACTGCCGCGAAACGGTTGTTCGGCGAGCTGATAAGGAAAATCAGCTCGCTTTTTTCCGCTTTTTTATTCTTTCTATGATCAGCACGAGCAGAAACGCGGCGGCGATGCCGCCCGTTATGCCGGCGGCGTCAATAAGTACGTCCGTCACCATTCCGGCGCGTCCGGGGATAAAAATCTGATGTATTTCGTCAAGCGAGGCGAAAACGACGCCGGACAGAAAGGCGAACAGCGCGCAGAACGGCTTTCGTATTTTAAACAGATAAAAATCAAGGAAAAGAAGCGCGCCGAGGGCGAAAAACTCCGTTACGTGCGCTGTTTTTCTTACCTCGTGGTCTATTTCCGAAACGTATTCTTCCTTTTGCTCTTCCGTCATTTTATTGAAATCGCGGTTTATGACCGGCGCAACGATCTGCCCGACGTTTTTGCTCGTTTTTGACGATTCGTCCGCGTTCTGCGCGGACATAACGAATATCCAGAACAGAATGAACGCGGTAAGCGACAGGCAGACGATCTTTAAAACGGTGTTCAGCTTCAAAGCAGAGCGAGGACCTCCTGTGCGTTCGTATCGGGCTTGACCTTCGGCATTATATGGGTTATAACGCCGTTTTCGTCGATTATAAACGTCGTGCGGACGACGCCCATGCTGACTTTGCCGTAATTTTTCTTCTCCTGCCAGACGCCGTACGCCTGTATCGCCTCAAGCTCCGGGTCGGACAGCAGAATGAACGGAAGACTGTATTTTTCCGCAAATTTCACGTGTGACGCGACGCTGTCGCGGCTTACACCGACGACGACCGCGCCTTTTTTTTTGAACTGACCGAAAAGCGCGCCGAACGCGCACGCCTGCTTTGTACAGCCGGACGTGTTGTCCTTCGGGTAAAAATACAATACCACCTTTTTTCCCGCGAAATCGGAAAGCGATACCGTCGCCCCGTCCTTGTCCCGAAGCGAAAATCCGGGCGCTTTATCTCCTTCTTTAAGCATATCCGTATCTCCTTTTATCTCATTTCTTTTCCCTTTATATCTATCGCGGCTTTTCCGGCGGTCATTTCCGTCAGGCGCGTTACAAGCGCCTGCGTCTGCTCCTCCTCCACCGAAAGCAAAAACGTCACTTTATCGAGATATTCCGCGTCGAATTTTG
>CACZVC010000168.1 GCA_902784545.1 uncultured Ruminococcus sp.
GGAAAAAATAAGAGAAGGAGGACGTATCACATGACGGAAAACAGACCTTTCGTACCATGGGACCAAATGAACAGCTTTATCATCGACGCTTTTATCTTTTCCGCGGTATCCTTCATCAGGTCGGCGTATGCGTTGTCGGAGAGAAGCTCCGCGATCACCGCTGCGGCGCGGCATTCTCTTACAAGATACGAATTAAGATCCACGCCGCAGCAGAATTTTTCGCGTTCATGCCAGTTGCCGGCGCGCTCGCGCTGATTATCCATACCCGTATGAGGCGCGCTGTCCCAATACGAAAGTGAGTCGAAACCTCTCAGATCCTCGAGCCAGTATTCAAGATATTTTTTGAGCCTGTTGTAGTAATGCGCGCCGTTGTCAGACAGAAAATCAACGTTTCCCCGCCTGTTGTATATAAGAAGGCATATCTGGAACAGAAACGGCTTCACGTGCTCGGAAAGCTGCTCCTCACAACCCTTTGACGAACGCTGTATATGTCCGTTTTCTTTTTGCAGATCACAGAATATCGTCACGCCGTTTTCGGCGTATTCCGTACTCCACCCGAGGTAGAACAGAACAATATTTTCAAAATACTGATCCCAGTCGTACAATGTGGTGTATTCATAGCCGGTATAATATTTCTTACCTGTCGCTTCGTGCATAAACACGCCGCCTTGCTTCATCATTTCGTTTATGCGTTCAAAATCGTTCATTCGTTACCTCCGCGGCAAAACCCGCACAATGTTTTATGGTTTATATACATTATATACTGCCGTGTCACGCGCTTCAAGTCTTATTTTAAAACTGTATGGTCATTATTTATGCTCATTTGGTCATAATATTTAAATATCACCGAATGTCATGACAAAATTTTTGTTTTGATATTGACACGGATAGTTTTAAATGATACTATAGGAGTGGAGGTGATATTTATGCAGAGCGTTTTTTACGAGACCGGTCACGGCATCGGCATAAACCTTTTCAAGCTCGAACAGGGGGTCGATTTTTCATTTCCGTATCATCTTCACAGATGCTACGAGATAGTATATATGTTCGAAGGCGAGATGGATATCACGATAGAGGGCGAGGTCTTCAAGGTGTGCCGGGATGAGATGATACTGATAAAGCCTCACATGATCCACGGTATGGAGACTAAAGGGCACAGCAAACACAAGCTCTGTATATTCTCACCGGAGCTGATCGGCGGAGTAGGTGAAAATTTGCAGAAAAGAACGCTGTCAACGCCGATAGTCAAGACTGACGGCAAGGAATACAGAAATATGTTTATCGGCATCGACGAGGCTGATTCCGTATGCAGGATAAAAGGATTTTTATATTATATCTGCGACGCCTTCCTCCGCAACCTTACCCCCGCCGACGGAGACGAACACAATCCGGGCTATAACAAGCTTCTTCACGACATCCTGGCGTTTATCGAATTCAATTACACCTCCTCGTGTTCGCTTTACGAAGTTTCAAAGAAACTGAACTACAGTTACACGTATATTTCAAAGATCTTCAACGAAACGGTGGGTATACCGTATAACGTGTACGTTACTCAGCTGAGGATAAGCAAAGCCTGTTCACTTTTGCAGAACAGCGATCTTTCGATGATCGAAACGGCGCATCTCTGCGGCTTCCCCTCCGTTCGCAGCTTCAACCGCAATTTTATCAAATGCACAGGCAAAACGCCGTCGGAATATAAAAACAAGATCTGAAACACAGAGATAAGATATGTTTACATACACAGTAAAAAAAGCAGCTCAGCCGTACAGACCCATGCCTTTGGATAAAAGAGCCGGAAAGGTACCGGATCAGGGATATTGCAGCAAAAGACCCGCAAGCGGTCAGAACGAGACGCTGCGCGCCGGCGCACGCGGGATATGCGCCTGTATATACGGCGAGCCGTATGACGAGAGGATAACGCTTGAACACGAGGCGCTTCAGGTGCGCGTCATTGAAAAGATCCCGGATCCGCCGGATATTTCCGATGTTCTGCCGGAGGTCCGCCGCCTTTTGAGAGAAGGCAAAGGACACGAGGCGGATGCTTTATCCGTGGAGACTGCGAAAAAACGCGGTTACGGTGAGCTTCTGAAATTTGCCGGAAACGATCCGCGTAATATTGAGCTTCCCGTAAGCGCATACCATACCGTCCTGGGAGTGACGATCCGTCTCGGATTTGAACGCGGCGGCGATATATATGACTATCTCCGTACGTCTGACTTCCGCACGGGCGAGGCGGCGGTCTATTACACCGACGGCGAAGGAGAACACGAAAGACGCGCGTTCGTATCAGAGGCGGACGGAGTTTTCGTGCAGCTTTTAAAGCGTCCGTCAAACAGAGCCGCGTTTGATTTTTCCGTGTCTCATTCGATCCCGCCCGAATGGCGCCACGCTCCGATCACGTCCGAAAACGCCGTGAAAAACGGCTCTCTCGTGACAACGGCGCGCTATCTTTACAACGGAGGACACACGGCTGTCACGTCGGTTTTTACGGACGGAGAAAAAACGACCGACGGAAAAACGCTCCGTGTAACGGGAGCGTCGTACGCTCTGACCGTCACAAAGATCGAAAAGACCGATCAGCCGTCTGATAACGTATATGAAGCCGTTATGAATGAGCTTGATCTTTTGCCGGGCGATTACGATGCGCTGCTTGAAAGGCATACGGCTCTGTTTTCACCGAAAGCGGAACGGTGCAGGCTGATACTGACCGGAGAAAAGAATCTTTATTCGACCGAAGAGCTGTTGGAAAAGCAGGATCTCGACAAAAAAGCTCTTTCACCGGAGCTTTTACAGATAATGTTTGACAGCGGCAGATACTTTTTGTCGTCGTCATCCGGACGGTTCCCGCCGATGATCGGTCAATGGAACATAAACGTCAATCTGCAGGTATGCAGCGGCAATCTGACGTCGCTTCCGGAGGCGATGGAAGTCTTCTTCCGTTTTGTTGAGGAAAAGCTTCCGGATTACCGGACGAATGCAAAAAGAATATTCGGATGCCGTGGCATACTCGCCGACGTGCATCCGGATAACGACAACGGACTGTTATACCATTTTTCCCGCACTTATCCGCATCACTACTGGATCGCGTGCGCCGGATGGATATACAACGAGTTTTACGGATATTATCTCACGTCCGGAGATACGGAGTTCCTGCGTGACAGAGTTCTTCCCGGGCTGCGCGAGATCGCGCTGTTCTTTGAGGATTATTTATCCGACAAAGACGCGGACGGTAGATATATATTCTATCCGTGCTGGTCACCGGAAAACGAGCCTTTGGGACAGTCCCCGGTCACGGTAAATTCCGTGATGGATATAATGGTCTGCCGTGAGGTGCTTGAAAACCTGCTTGAATCTCAGAGAATCCTCGGCTGCGAGGACGAAAAGACCCAGGTCTTTCGCGATATGCTCGAACATCTTCCCGCGCTGCTCCTCGATGAAGACGGAGCGCTGAAGGAATGGGCGTGGGCGGATCACAAAGAACGGTACGATCACCGCCACGTTTCGCATCACTACGACGTATGGCCGGGCATGAAGGTGACACCGGAAAGCGAGCCGGAGCTTGCCGCGGCGATACTGAGATCGAACAGGAAGCGCGGACTTCAGGACTGTTCGGCACACGGAATAATGCACCGTCTTTTTACCGCGATAAGGCTTGCGGAGACGGGCGACGCTTCGGTATATCTGCGTCAGCTTTTCAGAAACGGATTCGTCAACACGAACATGACTACGAACCATTTTCCGTACAGACTTGAATTTCCGGATATGCTCGGCGGTATTCCCGCGGCTCTGTCGGAATGCGTCGTATGCTCGCGTCCGGGTGAAATACGGTTTTTGCCCGCTCTGCCGCGCTGTCTCGACAAAGGCTCGCTTCACGGCGTACAGTTATACACTTTTATGACGCTGGTTAAAGCCGAGTGGGATCTGACGGCTGAAACACTTAAAGCGACGCTCAGATCAAAGCGCCGTCAAACGGTCAGCGTGAGCTGCCGCTCCGCGCAAAGCGTCACCGTGAACGGTGTCAAGGAAAAAGTCGGCAGGTGCTTTGAGTTTGACGAAGGTGAAGAAAAGATATTTGAATTTCATTTCAATACGGAGGTTTATAATGAGGATTAAAAAAACATCGGCTGCCGCGTTATTGCTTGCGCTCGCCATCCTTTCGGGCTGTACGCCGACGGTGCCGGAGCAAACGACACCCGGTACCGAAAGCGCTGACGTAACTGAGACGTCACCGGAAACCGGTGCGCAGACTTCAGGCGAAGAAGACCTGTACGTAATTCCGGAAGGCGCTGACGCGACAGAGCTTCACGTCACGGGCGTCAAAGCAACTGACGGTGCAAACGGTAAAAACGCGAAATACGAATACGGCGCGGACCAGACGTCATATACGCTTAAGGAGGCGGACAGTGATAAAACGACCGTTACCCTGAGAAAAAAAACCGTCAGCTCCGTAAGCTCAAACTTCGGCTTTGACGACGGCACCGTCGCGGAATACAGGGCGAAGGTCAGAATAAGCGCCGAAAACGAGAACGCGTCGTGGAATACGCTTTATTTCGGCTTCAGACTGTCCAATCCCGGCGGCGACGCTACGGGAAGATCAGGCGTGTGGATAGCGCTGCGCGAGAGCGAGATAGGCATACGCACGAACGACTGGCCTGAAACGACCTATATGCCCATCAGAGAAGGCGGCGTCGACTTCAAAACTTTACATAACCGACGATATGGATAAAGACGTCATCACCGTAAAAGCGGAAAACGACTCGGGGCAAACGGTGGACATCGCCGTTGTAAAAATAAGCGGCGACACGGTAGAGCTGTATCATCCGGGCGACGGCAGCGCGTCCGTGACCGACAACGGCGTTACCGTGGCAGGTTCCGGTTATTTCAATATATGGCTCCACCATATGCAGACCGGACCCGCGTATATCACGGATCTGTGCGCCGAAGGCTCGGTCGGCGGCGATAAAAAAACGGAGGCGGCAAATATGTACAATTCAAAAGACGTGCTTTCAGACACGTGGATCAGTACGGACGATGAGGGACGCCTGACGGAAACGGGCACGGGCGTTCCTTCCGATAAGAAAGTGGGTATATTCTATTTTCTCTGGCACGACGTGAATATACACGGCGGCAACGGAAAGCTGTACGATCATACGAAAGCGTATTATTCCGGCGGCGAGGAGGAGCTGATAAAAACGATCACCTCCGGTCCTCTCGGATTCGCGCACTACTGGGCTGAACCGTATTTCGTATTTCGGCTATTACAGATCGGACGACGAGTGGGTCATAAGAAAACACACGTATCAGCTTGTTTCCGCCGGTATTGACTTTATCTTTATAGACGCTACAAACGGTCTGACGTATGAAAATACATATGAGACGATACTCAAGGTATGGACGAAAATGAGGCAGGAGGGGTATGAAACGCCGCAGATCTGCTTCCATTGCGGTAATAACGTCGATGTAGCGCCGAAATCGTTTTCGGCTTTGTGGAACAATCTGTATTCCTCGGGCAGATATGAGGAGCTGTGGTTCAGATACGACGGAAAGCCGTTGATCTTTATGCCGAGGGATATATACAGGAAGCTGTCGTCGGAACAAAAGGATTTTTTTACGTGCAAATACAGCTGGGCGTATACGAAAGACTCGTGGTACACATCTCTCAGAGGAAGAGACTGCTGGCCGTGGGCTGATATGTACCCCCAGGGTGAGGGCAAGTCCTCGAAAGGCGAGCTTGAGCAGATGATAGTGATGAGCGGCTTCTGGACAAACGGAAGCTTCGGAACGAACGCCGGCAGAAGCTATTCATATAAAAACGGCGGACAGCCGGAGGATAAGAACTACGGATTCACGCTTGTCGATAACGGCATATCAGGCAAGGGTATAGCGTTTGAAGAGCAGTTCGATTATGCGATAGAAAAGGATCCCGGGCTCATTATGCTCGTCGGCTGGAACGAATGGTGGGCAGGCAGATGGGAAGCCGGCGCAGCCGTGAACCAAACCATCGCGAATACGTACATCGTAACAAATGACAATCAATGGACACGGCACTATTACGTCGACAACTTCAATCCCGAGTTCTCACGTGATATAGAACCGGTAAAGGGACTTTACAACGACAACTACTATTATCAGATGGCGCAGAATATCCGCGACTACAAGGGCGCCCGCGCAAATCTTGCCGCCTTCGGTCAGAAGAAGATAGAAATGGACGGAAGCCGGGCACAGTGGGATATAGTGGGACCGGAATACCGCGATTACGAGGGCGATACCGCTTCGCGTAACGCGAGATCATACGTCGGCGGATTTACATATAAAAACGACAGCGGCAGAAACGATTTTGTTACGGCGAAGGTTTCAAAACAAGGGGACGACGTTTGGTTCTACGCAGAGTGTGCGGATGAAATAACGGCGCCAGAGGGTATGAACTGGATGAATCTGTTCATCAACGCCGACTGCGATCATAATACCGGCTGGTACGGCTACGATTTCGTAATAAACAGAAGCAGAGACGGCGGGAAGTGTTCCGTTGAGAAATTCATGGAAAACAGTTGGAAAACCGAAAAAGTGAGCGAGGCGGAATTTACGGTCTTTGAAAATTATATTCAGATAAAGGTCAGCGCATCCGTGCTCGGCCTCGGCGATACATTTGATTTCAAGTGGGCTGACAACTCCGTTGACGACGGCGATATAATGAAGTTCATCGATATGGGTGACACGGCGCCGAACGACAGGTTCGACTACCGCTATACGACAAAAGAGGCAGACGTAAAGCTGCCGTCCGCACTCACCGCGGATATGACGGTGCTCAAAGCCGGCTCATACTACGCCTTCAACGGAGGAAAGATGGTAAGGCTCGACGAAAGCACAACGAAGGCGACCTTCTTCGGCGACGACACGCATATGTATCTGCCGTATGAGTTTGCAAGATCAGCGGGCTTCAACGTTGAAGGCGTGAACACATATAACCACTACGGTGTGAAATACGCGGATATTGCTCCTCTGCTTGACAGCTGCGGCAAAACCGTGACGCGCACGGAAAATATGATAGTGCTGGCGGACAGCGAGATAAATTCCGATACGATGCTCACGCTTTACAGAGCGTTGTACTGACAGGATACAGAGGCTGTAAAAAAGCCCGATATAAAACAAAGACAAGGACAAAAGCCTCCTTGTCTCTGTTTTTTCATAAGACCGAGAAAACGAACGAAGGACAATAACGTATGTATGTCAGACCGGGATTTGCGCGCTTGCTCCGTACGGCACAGTTTTGCGTCGATATACCTTACGGCTCACGGCGCTCGACGTTTGAAAATGGCGCAAGGCATACGCAATAAAGTCTGTACAAATTGCCTTGCAAAAACCAAGAAGAGTCCCGTATGCTCCATAACGAAAAGAGACACCTTCACGCTGCTTCTCATAAAGAAGAACGGGCGCAAGGCGGCTCATAAGAATAGGACGGGTAGAAAATTTGCCCGTCCTGTTCCTTTTAATCAGCTTCATTTTTTGCCGTATCACAAATGCGAAACTTGCGACAAGTGAAAGTCTGACATCTGATTTACAATATTTTTATTCTATTGCTTCTCGGTAATTTCTTTTTCTACGCGACTGACAAGATCGTCATATCTTGGTTCGTTATAGAGTTTTTGATATACCTTATAGTTTCACTCAAAAGATTCTAGAATAATATTTATCATCTGTCTCGGCGTTACGATGAACGGTTTTTCCGGAAAATGTTTTATATTTCCTGTCACGAGATATGTGTCCTCTTCCTTGCGCATATCCATAACAACCTCGTAAAACACAAGGTCTTTAGGATCGGGAAGTTCAACGTCAACGTGTTCGGCGTCAACGTATATGCCGTGACCGTCTATCTCATTCAGAACGTCTTTGACGATTTGCTCGGGAAAATCAAATTTCGGGCGCAGCAACACATCGCGGTATTCTTTGATTATCACTTTGTTCAGGAGCGGAACGATAACACCGTCCAATACCAATTCCACAACCTGACCGGGAACGGATTCAGGTTTCATGGCGGCGGATACGAGCACGTTCGTGT
>CACZVC010000169.1 GCA_902784545.1 uncultured Ruminococcus sp.
GGAATAGTTATAAAATGCGAATATTCCTCGCTCATCACTCTATGCGGCAGAGGCGCCGGCTCCATACCGACGGCGGCGGCCGTCATGTCCGACGTCGCCGAGGCTCTGACCGGAAGAGTAGAGACGCTTAAATGGAGGCGTGTGAACAACGCCCCCGGCTCAAAAAAGAGCAGGGCGACATTTATCGTGACAAAAGGCGAGCCGGACGTGATAAAAGAGTGCAAAATAATAAAAAAGATCACCGACGACGGATACGGCGCGTATCTTGTTTATAACGCTCCGTGTATGGAAAACGCGCCGGAGGATATACTGTTTATGTGCGGCGTGCTTTGATTTTTCAGTGTAAAACCACCGATATTTCAAACAGTTTTCACATAAAGCGGTTATAATAAAGTCAGTACAGTGAAAGGAGAACAAATATGTCAGATGAATTGAATAACAACATAAGCGGCGAAGAAGACGTAAACACGGAACCGCAGACGAATAACGAGCCAGTAAACGAGACCGGACCGGAAGCTCCGCACACCTCCGTACCCGGCGGCGACGGATACAACTATACGCAGAACGGCGGCGCTTACCGCGGCGCGGACGGTCAGTACGGAACGTACAACGCGCAGAACAGTCAGAGCGGCGCGTACTACGGAACGAATCAGAACAACTACGGCTATTATCAGCAGCAGAACGGATATAATTATCAGTACGCGCAGAGAACTCAGCAGCCGCAGTATCAGCCGCCCGTACAGCAGAAGAAAAAGAGCGGAGGCAAGACCGCGGCGATAATAATAGTTGCGGCGGTGCTCTGCATCATATTCACGCTCACCGCGTTCGTCGCGGGGCTGGTGATCGCTCGCAGATTCACAAGGACGCCCGTGCCGTCGGATCCGTCGGTCGAATCGAGACAGGTCGAGTCCTCCACGAACAGGACGGAACCCGACGTCACAACGTCGGAGCCGAAAACGAACCCCAACGCGCACGTAAGCACCGATTCCTCGGGCGAAACGCTTTCGAGAACGGACGCGGCGGCGAAGGTCGTTGATTCCGTTGTCGAGATAAGGACCGAAAGCGTACAGCAGGGCTCGTTCATGCAGCAGTACGTCGTTCAGGGCGCCGGCTCCGGCGTTATAATCACAAGCGACGGCTATATAGCGACAAACCATCACGTAATAGACGGCGCGACTCAGATAACCGTAACGCTCCGCAGCGGAAAAACGTATAACGCCTCGCTCGTCGGCTCCGACGCCGACGCCGATCTGGCGGTCGTAAAGATAGAGGAAACGGGACTTCAGCCCGCGACCTTCGGCGATTCGAGCAAGCTCGTCGTCGCGCAGTCCGTTATCTGCGTGGGCAACCCGCTGGGACAGCTCGGCGGCTCGGTCATGGAAGGCATAATCTCCTCGCTTGAGAGGACGATAATGATGGAAGATCAGGAAATGACGCTCATGCAGACGACCGCGGCGATAAACCCCGGCGCTTCGGGCGGCGGTCTGTTCAACCTCTCCGGCGAATGCATAGGAATAGTCGACGGCAAATCGTACGGTACCGGCATAGAGGGTATCGGCTTCGTTATCGCTTCCAATACCGCGGTACCGGTGCTTGACGACCTTATGAAATACGGCTACGTCAGAGGAAAGGTAATGCTCGGCGTTTCGTTCGTGGAGATAACCGATAATTACAGTATGCACAGATACGGCGTAAGCGAGTTCGGCGTATACGTCGCAAAAATAGGCTCCGGCTCCGACGCTGAAGCGGCGGGACTCAAGGTCGGCGACAGGATAGTTACCTTCAACGGCAAGGAGGTCGACAGCTACGCGACGATAAAATCGCTCATACGCAAATGCAAAGCCGGCGAATCCGTACCGATGACGGTATCGAGAGACGGCTCGACGATAGAGCTGACCGTGACGTTTACCGAATACGTCCCGTCGACCGTATCGTAAAAAAACAAGCGCCGGGGCTGCCGCAAAATTTTATGTTTTGCGACAGCCCCTGTTGGTGGTTCCCCACCCCGGTCCCCGAGAGGGGAAGGTAAAGAGCCTCATCCACCGCTATCGCGGTCCCGCTTCCGTGAACCCCCACCGCTGTTCGCGGCGGGGAACCCCGGTCCCCGAAAGGGGAAGGTAAAGAGCCTCATCCGCCGCTAACGCGGTCCCCATTCCCGTGAACACCCGCTTCCCCCCAACGCAAGTTGGGGCTTTTTTGACGGTACGGAATCCGGGGGCTTTACAGCGTAAGCTGCGCGCGCGGGCGTTCCTATGCCGCGCTTTGCGCGGGATGATATATTTACTTACGCAAATGTGATATAACAGGCAAGCCTGTTATGATATGCGCTTCGCGCGTGATATGTGCCTTGCGGCACATTAAGGAGTCGGCTTCGTGAACCCCCACCGCTCTCAAGTTCGCGGCGGGGAACCCCTTTGCCGACGAATTGTTCGCGGCTTCGCCGCGATTGGGGCTCCCCGCCCCCCCTTACCGCCCCAAACCCCGCCTCCCCCCGACGTAAGTCGGGGCTTTTTTGACGGTACGGAATCCGGGGGCTTTGCAGCGTAAGCTGCGCGCGCGGGCGTCCCCCCCACCGCGCCGCGCGCTTATTTTATACAGTCTATTGATTTCATTATTCTTAACCGCAGTTGTATCAAGAGACGGCTCGACGATAGATCTGACCGTGACGTTTACCGAATACGTCCCGTCGACCGTATCGTAAAAAAACAAGCGCCGCGGAGGCTGAAAAGTCTCCGCGGATTTTTTTATAAGTTAAAGAAAAAAGAAAAATATTCGATAAACCCCTTGACAAATCCGTTCTTTTGTGGTAAAATACACAGGCTTTGATAAATATAAGCGAAAAATGTGACTCATTAGCTCAGTAGGTAGAGCACTTGACTTTTAATCAAGGTGTCCGGAGTTCGAATCTCCGATGGGTCACCACTTTTAATCAAGGTGTCCGGAGTTCGAATCTCCGATGGGTCACCATGTAAATAATCTCTTTTGTCTGCCAGGGCAAAAGAGATTTTTTACAATGATATCCGTTCCACAAGGAACGGGTGATATATCATTGACGGTGACAAATTATCATGGTAATTTATATGTGAAGGTGACAGCCATGCAAGAAAACAAACTTGTCGACCTTTCGGGGACTCAAGGGATTTACGGAGGATAAAATATATGACATATGAAAACGAAAGCCGAAACCCGGATCATTTCAGCCTCCATGATTGCCGCGCACGATCGGCGGATTACGGCGGCGGAGCCTTGACGTTCTTTTTCCCCGAAGGTATTTATTATTCGCCCTACGGAAAAGACTGGCCGAACACGGGAGAAGCGGCCGTCTCCTTCAAAACCGATGACGCATATTTATACTTGTTTGTACAGAAAGACGGTCAGACTATACGCGAAGAATATACGGCGGATCAGCTGGTCGATAAGATCAACGGCAAAGAATGGGAACCGGAATTTCTGTACAGGTATGACGGGTATAAAGAAATAATGTTTTACGGATGGGTCTGGGTAGACCGCGAGCCGTTTTATCATGAGTTTCAATTATTTATTGAAACGGACGAGGAAACCTACAGGTGGGATCCTTTAAAAACAAGCTGACGAACAAATCCCGGTTTGCCGGGATATTACGGCGACGCCTTTGTTTTCAGCCCCGGTCCCGGTCGCTTATGCGCGTTTTGTAAATAAAAAAAGGGGCTATCGCCGCATGAATTGTTCGTATCGAACATGAATTGAGCCTTACGGCTCATGAATTGTCCCTTAAATGACATTAAAGAGGTTGTCACTTAATGCGACAGCCCCTTTTGCGGCGATGACGGGCGGAAAGCGCCTTTTACAGCGCGGCTTTCGATACCTCGCCGCAGATCTTTGACAGAGCGGCGTACAGATATATAGAATACGCGCCGAAGACGAGCAGGGCGGCGAAGCGGAACAGCTCGGAATACGCGAAAAGAAATCCGCAGACGGCGGATACGCCGCACGCGACGACTCCGGCGATACAGAGTATCCTGCATCTCATATACTGCCTGTTTTTATATCCCGCCTCGTCGAAGGACGGGGCTTTCGTATGCTTTTTTATGATTATGCAGAAACAGCGGTAAACGTAATACAGTAAAAGCGCGAATATCAGATACCCCGCCGCCTTGAGCGACGCGGATATCAGATACGCGTTGTACGATTCCGCCGTTATATACGACGCGTCGGTAAAATATCTGTTTGCCGTGTAGTATTCGACCGCCGTCGCCGCCGTCGTCACGACAGCGCAGACCGCCGCCGCGATAACGGCTTTTTTCGTTTCAACGACCTTGCGAAGAAACAGGAACCCGGCGATCATGAAAGCCGCGCCGATAACGTCCGGCAGAAAATCAACGCCGTAAAAATACAGCGTCATCATAAAAACGCATCCGGCGGTGAAAAGCGACGACGACGTTTTTGCCGCGGCGTAAGCTTTTGCGGTGGCGCTGTCCGGTATCTCCGAGTCACAGCGGCGCTTTATCTCCGAAAGCGAGTTTTTGTCCTTCATAAGCGCGGAAAAATATCTCAGCGCGAGGATAATGAACACCGTGCCGATGAGAAAAGATATAACGAACGCCGCAAGCGTTATTATGTGCTTGCTGTCGTATAACGTCGGGCGCTCGAGCTCCTCCGCCGTCAAAGATTCCTTATACGCGTTGTTTGCGAGAACGGTAAGCTCCGGCAGAGCCGCAAGCGCCGCGCGCGCGATAACGAATATCCTCGCCGTCAGGCGGAAATCGTTATACGCCCTGTCCGGCACCGGACATCCGGCGCGCGACGAGATATAATAGCTTCCCTCGCAGAGCGACGAGAAAGCCGGCAGAAGGAACACGACCTCCGCGACGGCGAAGCAGAAGACGAAAAGCATCGACGTCGTTTCGTCGTTGAGCGACGACAGCGGAAACGTAAGTATCAGCTTTGCAAGCGTCAGGAAAAACAGATATCTGAAATTGCGCGAGGCGTTTTGCAGATCGCCGTTTATCTTCGACGTCTTTGACAGTCCGATCAGTATCAGCGCGAAGCCTATACAGTCCGGCATAAAATCGTATGCGCCGAATTGAGGGACGAACAGGAACGCAAGCCCCGCCGTTATGAAACCGTAACCCATTTACCGTATTCCTTTCTTTATTCCTTGACGAGCCGCACGGCCCACGTGCCTTTGCGCAGGATGAAAAATCCGAGCATGGCTTTAAGAAGATCGGTACCCTGACCGACGGCGAAAAGGATATGTATACCGACCCCGGTGAATCTCGATAAAATTATGCAGACCGGCATTACCACCGCCCACGAAAACACGCTGTCGAAAAGCACGGTGACGAACACCTTGCCGCCGGATCTGAGCGTAAAATACGCGCAGTTGGCGTAAGCGTCGAACGGCATACATATCGCGTAAACGATCAGCATATACGTCGTCAGCCTCGACACGCCCTCCGTCGTGTTGTACATTTTGGGAAAAACGGGCGACAGCGCGGCGAGTATAAGCGCGACGGAGACGGTACACATGATCGAGAAGATTATCAGTTTTTTGTCAGTCCGCTTCGCCTCCTCCGTCTCACCGGCGCCGAGCAGGTTTCCGATTATGACCGCCACGGCGGTGCCGAGAGAGATATAAACGACGTTGAACAGGTTGGTGAACGTCGACGATATGCTTATCGCCGTCACCGCGTCAAGTCCGCGCGTCGAATAGCACTGGTTGCGCATCGTCACCGCGAGAGACCAGAAAAATTCGTTGCCCATTATAGGAAAGCCCAGAACGACTATCTTTTTTATAAGCTCGCCCGGCACGCGCAGACTTCTGATTGCGCCTTTGATAAACGGGCTTTTGTTTTTTGTCGCGTTCGTCCAGATGATAAGTATAACGAACTCCGCGTATCTCGACACGACCGTCGCTATCGCCGCTCCGGGAACGCCGAGCGCAGGAAGACCGAGCTTGCCGAATATCAGAACGTAGTTGAGAACAAGGTTTATGCCGACCGCCGCGGCGCTCGCCGCCATAGGCGGCACGGCTCTGTCCGTCTCGCGCAGAGTCGAGGCGAACGCCTGTGTCATTGAATACGGCACGATGCCGAAAAGCATCACCGCAAGATACTGTTTGCCAAGATCGAACGTAAGCGCCGGGTCGATGCCAGCGTCTGTTTCGGTAAGGAAAAGGTTTATAAAAAAGTCGCCGAAGAAAACGAACATCAGTATGCCGAAAACGGACGCGGCGGCGCATATAATGAGCTTAGCCCGAAACGTCGCGCGGACGTTTATGACGTCGCCCTTGCCGTGGTACTGCGCCGTAAAAATGCCCGCCGCCGATACCGCGCCGAACGTGATAAGGTAAAAGACGAACATGAACTGGTTTATTATCGCCACGCCCGACGTCGCCTCGCTCGACAGTCTGCCGACCATTATATTGTCAAGCACGCCGACGAGATTCGTTATTCCGTTTTGTATCACCATCGGAAGCGCTATCACGAAAATTTTTCTGAAAAACGCCTTATCCGTAAAAAAATCTCTGATTTTGCCCATATTGACCTCACAATAAATGAATTATACCACAAAAACAGGCGGAATTCAAGATATAAATAATGAATGGAATAACGAAAACAGAGATTTGACAATTATTTACGAATAATACGTTGACTTATTCCTTAAAACGCGCTATAATTATAAAATACGAAAGCAAAGGAGCGGAAAATGGTAACTGTCGCGTCGGTAAACGCCGGATCCGCCGCGGAAATGGCGGGGATAAAGGCGGACGATATAATCATTTCAATAGACGGACACCCGATAAACGACGTGCTCGATTACCGTTTTTTCATCACGGAGACGGAGCTTACCGTCCGTATCCACCGCGGCGCGGAGCTTTTCGACGTAAAGCTCGAAAAGGAGGAATACGAGGATCCGGGGCTCGAGTTCGAAACGTATCTGATGGATAAAAAGCAGCGGTGTAAAAACGCCTGTATTTTCTGCTTTATAGATCAGATGCCGAAGGGCTGCCGCGAATCGCTTTATTTCAAGGACGACGACGACAGACTGTCGTTTTTGCAGGGCAACTACATAACGACGACGAACCTTTCCGACGACGAGGTAGACCGCGTCTGCCGTATGCACCTTTCGCCGATAAACATATCCGTACATACGACGAATCCGGAGCTGCGCGTTTTTATGATGAAAAACAAAAACGCGGGCAAGGTGCTTGCGATCATGCGCAAATTCGCCGGCGCGGGCATAACGATGAACGGACAGATAGTGCTTTGCAAGAACATAAACGACAAGGCGGAGCTCGACCGCAGCATGACGGAGCTTGAAACGCTTTATCCCGCGCTTCAGAGCGTGTCGATCGTGCCGTGCGGACTTACCGCGCACCGCGAAAATCTTTATCACATAGATCCTTTTACGCCGGAGGACTGCCGCGAGGTAATAAAACAGATAGAGAGCTTTTCGGCGAAATGCCTGAAAAAGCACGGCAGCCGTATATTTTTCGCGGCGGACGAGTTTTATCTCAAAGGCGGCGTAAAGCTGCACAGGGCGCCGTATTACGAGGGTTATCCGCAGTATGAGAACGGCGTGGGCATGGTGTCGTGTATGTACGATGAGCTTCCGTATGAGATAAAACGGATAAAAGCAGACCTGACCGGGCGCAGGGCTACTCTCGTGACCGGAGAGGCGGCGTACGGCGTTATCCGCGATATGGCGGATATGATAAACAAAAAGACCGGCGCGAGCCTGACCGTAAAAATGATAAAAAATGAGTTTTTCGGCGGCGGCGTGACCGTGGCGGGGCTCGTCGTCGGGCGCGATATAGCGGCGCAGACGGGGAGCGAGGACAACGGCGAATGCGTTTTTATCCCGTCCGTTATGCTCCGCTCGGGCGAGGACGTGTTTTTGGACGATATGACCGTTAAAGAGCTTTCTGAAAAGCTCGGCGTGCCCGTTTACGCCGTACCGTCCGACGCGGCGGCGGCGAAAGAAATCGTTTTAAAGCTGACAGGTATGAGCGGAAAATAAAAGCAACCGCGCTTTGCGCGGGATGATATATTTGCTTACGCAAATGTGATATAACAGGCAAGCCTGTTGTGATATACGCTTCGCGCATGATATGTGCCTTACGG
>CACZVC010000170.1 GCA_902784545.1 uncultured Ruminococcus sp.
TTCCGCATCTGCGGATACCGGTTATGACTTTGACTTCGCCGTTCCACATTGTTTTCTTGATCCGGTTCAAATACAAATCTCTTTTTATCATATCTATACTTCGCAATATCGTCGGACACGACGCTACTTTTCGATATTATAGCACGAAAGAACGCCTATGTCAATACATAAAATCAAAAGTTACGTCATATCCGACGCAACTTTTCGACAATGTTCATTGTTCTGTCGATTATAACGATAGTTAAATACATCTCCGAAAGCAAAAATTCATCACTTTAATGCGCTAAATCGGTATGGTCCGAGTGGAGATAACGGTTTTGACCAAAACCCAACAAAATCAAGTATATACGGCGCCTGCGCGCATTCTTCCTACACGGATCATATCGTTAAAGAAACACAAAAGCGATAGAATTTCCTGTCGCTTTCTTTGTGTTATGATTTATGCAAGCGATTCCGTCATACGGAAAGTTTGCCTGTTTCCTACTTTCTGTGCTTTTCGAGGTATTCGCCGGGGGTGACGCCGACATATTTGCGGAACACCCGGATAAAATGGCTTTGAGAGGAAAAACCGAGATAAGCGGAGATCGCGGGAAGCGATTTGTCCGTGTAACGGATGAGGCGTTTTGCCTCTTCCGTTTTTTCGTTCAGGATAAAATCGGTCAGCGTCTGCCCGGTCTCTTTTTTGAATTTTGCCGACAGATAAGGCCGGCTCAGGAAAAACTCCTGCGCCATTTTCTCCACGCTGATCGTTTCCGACAAATGGTGACGGACGTAATTTGCCACGTCAAGCGAAAGCTTGGTCACGTTGTCGCTTCTGTGCAGTTTTTCGACCTGTTCGGTGAACTCCAGCAGCATATGATACTGCAAATTGAGAAGACTGTCGTGATCGGTCAGCAGTTCGGCACGCCGGATATAAGCGTCGGAAAGCGAAAACGCATCGTCCTCGCACATTCCGCCGCGGATCGCGGCACGGGAGACGAGAGTTGCCGTCACGATAAAAAGGTTTTGCATATGTCTTAATTGATCGCCGGCGAGCGTGCCGCCGTGAACGGCGGGAGCGGAGGCGAGCCAGCGTTTAAGCGCGACCGTGTCGCCCTTGCGCACGATACGGGTGATCGCTTCTTCGACGTTCAGCGTGTTGTGCTGTTGGCTGCCGGTCTCTTCATATATTTTCGAGGTGCGTTTCTGCTCGGTTTTACTTTTCAGTTCTTCCTGAACGGATTCCTTGATCGCAAGATCGGACAGTTCAAGCGTTTCGCCGTCGTTCAAAAAATAATTCACCGCGCAAAGGATCTGCAGCAGTTTTTCCACCGGCAGCCGCCGGATCGCGTTCAACCCTTCTACGAACGCGCCGACGTCCTCCGGCGGCACATCACATTCAAAAGCAAGTTCTTTCATTTTTTGATCGTTTCCCATGACCTGAGACGTCGGCCCTGCAACGATTTTGATTTCTCCCGCGTTCAGCACTCCGTAATAGTGAAAATACGGCGTGCAATAATATCCCACGTGATTTTTGGTTTCCGATAGTATGTTTTTGTACCGTTCCGCAGGATCGCGCGGTAACTCGACGGGAAAACTGCGGCATATCTCTTTTCCGTCCTTATATACCCGGACGGGAACGCCGGAAAGTCCAGCGATCGAACGCGAAACAAAAGAATAATCGTGATTCATTTTGACCTCCTGATACGAATACATTACAATTATACGATAATTCTTACAAAAATGCAATACATAACGGAGAAAAACGTGTAAAATATTATTGAGAACAAAATGAGGAGGAGTATCAGTTGGATATTGAAAGACTCATAGCGGAAATGACCGTCGAAGAAAAAGCGGCGCTGGTCTCCGGCACCGATTTTATGTACACAAATCCGATACCGCGTCTCGGCGTGCCGTCTCTCTGTATGTCGGACGGCCCTCACGGACTCCGCAAACAGACGGAAGGCGGCGACAATGGCGTAAGCAAGTCTGAACCGGCGACCGCGTTTCCGACGGCGGCGTGCACCGCTTCCGGCTGGAATCCCGAAAACCTGCGCAAAATGGGTGAGGCGATTGCCGAGGAATGCAGATATTACGGCGTACATACACTGCTTGGTCCGGGCGTGAATATCAAACGCAATCCGCTTTGCGGCAGAAATTTTGAGTATTTCTCAGAGGATCCGTACCTTGCGGGCGTACTCGGCGCGGCAATGATCGAAGGGGTACAGTCGAAGGGCGTGGGCGTTTCGCTCAAGCACTTCGCGCTCAACAACAGCGAAAACTACCGTTTTATGGGCAACTCGGTCGCTTCTGAAAACACGATCCGCAATCTGTACCTAAAACCTTTTGAGTACATAGTTAAACACGCGCACCCTGCAACAGTGATGTGCGCTTACAATCAGATCAACGGCGTGTTTTGCTCGGAAAACAAATGGCTGTTGACCGACGTCCTCCGCGATGAGTGGGGCTTTGACGGCGTGGTGCTCAGCGACTGGGGCGCGGTGCGTGACCGAGTGCAGGGACTTAGTGCGGGAATGGACCTTGAAATGCCGGGCGATACCGCGATCTGCCGCCGCAGGATCCTCGATTCGATTGCCGATGGTTCCCTTCCCACTGAAGACCTTGACAAAGCATGCCGGAATATCCTTCGCTGGATCGACAAGTATTACAAAGAAGCGGATATAACACCGGTCGATTGGGAAGCGCATCATTCGCTTGCATCTGAGATCGCCTCGGATTGTGCTGTGCTGATGAAGAACGACGGCGTTTTGCCGCTCAATGAAACCGACAAGGTGCATATTGCGGGAGAACTGTTTGAAACCATGCGCTATCAAGGCGCGGGAAGTTCGATGATAAATCCGACCTTTGTCACTACGCCGAAGGACGCGTTTGCATCGCACGGCGTGAAAGACGTTCCGCTCGAAGAGTGTGACATTGTTCTTGTCTTTGCGGGACTTACCGACGAATATGAATCCGAAGGATGTGACCGCGCCGATATGAAACTTCCGGAGCATCAGCTTCGAGAGATCGAAGCGCTCTGCGACAGCGGGAAGAAAGTGGTGGTCGTTCTTTTCGGCGGCTCGCCCGTGGAGCTTCCGTTTGCCGACCGGGTCAGTGCGATCCTCCTTATGTACCTGCCCGGGCAGAACGGCGGCACCGCCGTTTACGATCTGCTTTACGGCGTAAAGAATCCCTCGGGGAAACTCGCCGAGACGTGGGTGATGAAATACGAAGACGTTCCGTCGCACGAGCATTTCGGCAAGAGTATAAACGAGATCTACTCCGAGGGGACTGAAGTCGGGTACCGCTATTACAACAAGCATAATATCCCGGTTCGTTTCCCGTTCGGCTTCGGCCTGTCATACACAACGTTCGATCAATCGGAGTGGGAACGAAACGGCAACACATATACACAGACGATCACCAACACAGGAAACCGTTACGGCGCCGAGGTCTCGCAGTTATACGTTGACGGCGAACTGAGGGGCTTCGAAAAAGTGTATCTTATGCCGGGAGAATCGAAAATGGTGACGCTGACCGTCGAAGATGAGGAAAAAACGGATTATTTCGACGAATATACCGTTCCCGAAGAACTTCCGGAATTCCCGGTGACGGTCGAATCGCGCTTTACCGATCTGCGACAGACGCTGATGGGGCGGATCCTGTACAACGCCGTGATGAGCGTTTTCAGAAAACAGTTGAAAAAAGCAAAACGAATGCCTGAAGGTCCCGAAAAAGACAACGCCGTGAAGGGCGCCTATTTCCTGCAGCGCGTTATGGACAGCAACTCTCTCCGGTCACTCAGCATGTCGTCCTCTGGCGCAATGCCTTTCAACGTCGCCGAGGGATTCGTTGAACTGACCAACCGACATCTGTTCAAAGGGATCAGATGCTTTATGAGAAGAATAAAAGTACCGAAACTGCCGAAGGAGGAAAACTGATATGAAACTGCCGAGAGGTCTGATCAACTCATCTGAGGTAACGAAAAAAGAAAAATGGTTCGGCTATCTGCTCGGTCCCGCCGGTGCACTGCTCCTGAACGCCGTCCTCGCGACCTACCTCAACGTTTATTATACCGACGTTCTCAACCTTACACCGTTGTGGGGCGGTCTGTTCCTGACCGTTTTCCCGATCGTTTCAAAAATCATCGACGCGATCACCAACGTCATCATGGGGCAGATCATCGATCGCACGAAGCACAAGGAAGGCAAAGCGAGGCCTTGGCTTTTCCTGTCCGCTTTTCTTGTTCCGATCACGGGAATTCTTCTGTTTACAGTACCGGAGGGCAGCGACCTCGTCAAGGCGATCTGGGTCATGATCTCCTACAACCTGTTCTATTCCTTCGCCTATACCATCTTCAATATGAGCCACAACCTGATGGTCCCGCTTTCCACACGTGACGGCAAAGCGAGAGGCGGTCTTTCGGTATTCAATCAGATCACAACGATCATGATGAGCGGCATTCTCGTGGCGCTCGTCTTCCCGATGGTCATCATGCCCATGATCGGCGCGGACAAGTCAAGCTGGATCACTCTGATGTGTATCCTCTCGATCCTCGCGCTGCCGCTGACGCTGCTTGAATACTTTTTTACGAAGGAGCGCGTCACCGAGGATGCGGCGGAGGAGCTCCGGCTGATGATGCGGGCTGTCGGAGAGTCTGTTGACTTTGCCCGGGACGCCTTCCTCGAGGGCGATGTACGGGCGGATCTTCTGAAAACTCAGCATAAGGATATAAGTAATGACGAAAACGATCAGGGCCGGAATCAAGGCAATCCCTCCAAATATATTTTCTTCCGTGTTTCACGATTGAGTAAAAAAAAGAGACCTTTACCGCGACAAACCATCGGTAAAAGTCTTGCCGTTTAACAAGCAGACCGGGAGCAAAAGCTCCGGGGATGGCGATCTGCCCGACGCAAACGCGCCGGCTACTCCCTGTTACGCCGGTATCGTATCACAGGCCGGCGGGATTGTCAAAGGGAAAACGTGAATTACATTCGAGATGCAGCTTTTTTGCAAAAAGTCTGGCTTATTCCAAGTTCTGAGCAAGCCAGACTTTGTTATTTCATGACATCTGAAATGATGTCTTCCATAGCCTCGGTAAAGCTCTCAGGATCCTCAAGACCCATGGCATAATCCTGGAAGATAGCGCCGGTGAAGTCTCGCGCGAGGTTGGAGGGCTGGCCCATCCAGTGCCAGGAAGAAGTCTTTCCGGCAGCAACGTATTCGGAGACAGGGCCCGCAAACGGGTCATTGGT
>CACZVC010000171.1 GCA_902784545.1 uncultured Ruminococcus sp.
ATGGAATCCGGGGGCTTTGCAGCGCAAGCTGCGCGCGCGGGCGTCCCTCTGCCGCGCTTTGCGCGGTGCGATATATTTGCTTACACAAATGCGACACAGCCGGCTTGCGCCGGCTGTGATATGCGCCTTACGGCGCGTTATCAATAATAGTCCACCCTTCGGGAATCGTTATAAAGCGGCGGGTAGAGGTTTTTTTCGGGATCTATGCCGGCGAGTCGGCAGACGGCGCGGTGCGAGCGGACGGTAAGCTCGTCCGCCCTTTCCTTTTTCGGCAGAGTTTTATCCGCGTAAAGCGGCTCTCCTACGCGCAGAGTGAACAAAGCGATCTGACGGAATATCTTTTTCCTTATAAACCCGGGCTCGCGGTAGGAGAACGCAAGCGGAAGCACCGGCTTGTCGAAGCGGCACGCGAGATAAGCCGCGCCGTTTTTGAACGGGCGCACGGGCTGATAGAATTCCCACATACTGCCCTCGCCGTAAACGTGGAGCCAGCCGCCGCCGTTAAGCATTTCGCCGACCTGCCTTGCCATTACCGTGGCGGCGTGTGCGTCGTTTACCGGCACAGGAATGCCGCCGACGAGACGTATCAAGCCGGCGTTTTCTCCGCGCAGGTTTTTATCCCACGCGAGAACGTAGGGCTTTGCGGGCGAAAGCGCCTTCATCACCGCTATGAAATCCCAGAAGTGCACGTGGTTGCATACGGTTATAACGCCGTTTTTCAGCTCCTCGCGGTGTTTTTTGAGATTCTCCCTGCCCTCGATCTTCAACCCGAGCCGTATATAAGCAACCGGAAAAACGACGGCGTGAAGCAGCAGACGGACGAAAAAGCGCTTTATACGCATTTTTTCCGACGTGTCGACGTACGGATATTTGTCGTCGAAAACCGCGCCGTTGTTTTTTTTCAGGATTATATAATGCGAGCCGGTGTCCTCGGGGTACGGATATTTTTGAGTTTTGGGATCGTACGGCATTTGTGCGTCTCCTTATGGTTTATGCTTTCATTTTAACCGTAAAAGCGCAAAAAGTCAACCTCAAACCGTAATATAGTTTAATAAAAATGAAAAATTTTTCGATATACGCTTGCATATCGCCTCTTTTTATGGTAGAATAGAACCGATAAAATGCGGCGCGAGCCGCGAAAGGACGGTACTTTATGAAATTCAAAAGATTTACGGCGCTTCTGCTCTGCACGGTGATGATGTTCGCCGCCGCGGCGGCTGTTACCGCCGCGAAAGCCGCGGGCAGATACGATTACAAGCTGTACGACCCGGCGCTCGATTCGCAGAAAAACGCGGATATGGTCGCCTCGGACTCGATTTACGGTCTGCGCGTAAAGCTGAACGGAGATATCGTTGCCGCCGGCTTCTGTATGCCTACGTGGAACCGTACGGACTGCAGCGGAACGATAGGCGTTTTCGCCTGGAAGGAGGATTATGACAAAACGGTCGCCGAAGAGCCGCTGTACGAGCGTCATATCGAAGCTCTGCGCGACTGCGCGACGAACGAACTGAAATTCGATTCTCCCTTGCCCGCGGGCGAATACTTTTTCGCCATATACGACACGGACGGCTCCGTCGGTATCTGGCGCTATCCGATGACAAAATCAAAGGGCTTCGCCTACATGGACGGAGCGGAGACGCAATGCGACCTTGAGATAACGGTTTACTTTACCAAAAAGCCGGGGGACGAGCCCGTTTCCCCGTGTGAAAGCCTGCTTCAGGTCGACGGCACTCATACGCCGCCGAAGCAGTATGTCATACCCGACGACGATATACTTTATACGAGAAACGCTATGCCGGGAACGTGGGTCGCGACGGACGGTCTGGGCAGGACTCTGCCGACGAACAAGGACGTCGGCGATATCCGTAAGGACAAATACGTCGGTCTTTTCTACTGGTCGTGGCATGAAAGCAACGGCGGAAACAACCCCTTTAACGTTTCCGAATTCGTAGAACAGTACCCCGAGTCGATAAACGATTACAATTTCAGCAAATGGCCGAAGACCGGCACGGCGTACTTCTGGAACGAGCCGGTGTACGGCTATTACCGCACGGTAGACCGCTGGGTCATACGCCGCCACGCCGAGCTTCTGGCGGCGGCGAACGTGGACGTCATTTTCTTCGACAACACAAACGGCACATTTACGTGGCGCTCGAGCTACCGCGTGATCTTCGACGTGTTCGACAAAGCGAGAAAGGACGGCGTTAAAACGCCCGCGATATCGTTCCTTCTCCCGTTCGACGCGCACGGCACGAATATAAAAACACAGCTCGAGCTTCTGTATATGGATATTTACAGACCCGGCAAATATCAGGATCTCTGGTTCTACTGGGGCGGAAAGCCCATGGTGATGGGCGGCAACGCCTCGCTCGATTCGTCGAATCTTGACAAGGAGATAAGAAAATTCTTCACCTTCCGCGCCGGTCAGCCCGCGTATGACATCGGCGACGGCACGACAAAGCAGTGGGGCTGGCTTTCGAGAAACCCGCAGGCGAGATACTACGCCAGCACTACCGATAAAAACAAGGGCGTGATAGAGGAGATCAGCGTCGGCGTGGCTCAGAACTCCTCGACCGAAATAATCTGCACCGCCATGAACGGCAAAAACATTTTCGGACGCTCATACACGCATAAGGACGGCTTCAAGCACTACGAGGAGGAGAACCATTCGCTTTACGGCTACAACTTCGCCGAGCAGTGGGAATACGCGATAGAGCAGGACCCGAAAATAATCTTCGTCACCGGCTGGAACGAGTGGACCGCCGGCAGATACGAGGAATGGGGCGGCGTTGAAAACGCCTTCCCGGATGAATTCAACGACGAATACAGCCGCGATATAGAGCCTTCAAAGGGCAAGCTTAAAGACCACTACTACTATCAGTTCGTCTCCTACGTCCGCAAATTCAAGGGCGCGGAGCCGATGCCCGAGGCAAGCGCGGAAAAGACGATAGACATCGCAAAGGACGCCTCGCAGTGGGACGACGTCGGACCGTACTACATAGCGTACCCCGGCAATACCTTCGACCGCAAAGCCGTGGGCTACGGCTCAAAGACATATACGGACGAATCCGGAAACAACGACATAAAGGGCGCCAGAATGGCGCGCGACGGCGAGAATATTTACGTCCTCGCCGAATGCGAAAACGATATTTCCGCGGTAACGGACGGCAGTTGGATGAACGTTTATCTCGACACCGCCGACGGCGGACTTGACGGCTGGGAATCCTTCGATTACGTCATAAAGAACGCGAAGGACGGCAAAGCCGACCTGCTCAGATTCACCGGAAGCGGTTACGAAACGGTCAAAGCCGGCGAATGCGAATACAACGCCGAAGGCAAAACCGTTCAGTTCAAAATCAAAAAATCAGATCTGGGGATAAGCGGCGGCTCCTTTACCGTCAATTTCAAGATAACGGACAACGTTGAGCCGGACGGCGATATACTGAACTTCTATACCACGGGCGACGTCGCACCGTGCGGCAGATTCAAATACAGCTATACCGCGGCGGGCTCCGGCGACGCGCAGGAGACGACCGCCGACACGACGGCCTCCGACACGACGGACGCCGTGACCGAAAACGGCGAAACAACGTCGGAAGAAGTCCCCGGCACCGAAAGCGCGGCGGAGAGCACGGAGCAGGTGAGCGGCGGCGGAAAAACGAACGTTCCGCTTATAATCGGTATCGTCTGCGCGGCGGTCGCCGTCGTCGCGGTCGTTATCGTTGTGATCACGAGAAAGAAGAAATGATATGGACGAACTGATCAAAAAACTGATTGATATGGGCAGCAGCTACGGCGGGAAGATACTTCTCGCCATAGCCGTGTTCATCGTCGGACTTATACTCATAAAGCTCATCGGCAAGGCGGTCACGAAGGCGACCGAAAAGACGAAATGGAACGATATAGTCAAGGTCATAGTCACTAAGGCCGTAAAAATAATTTTGTATCTTATACTGCTTATAAGCATAATCGAGATACTGGGCGTTCCGATGTCGAGCGTCGTCGCGCTGATGGCGTCGGCGGGACTCGCCGTGGGACTTGCGTTCCAGGGTGCGCTTTCCAATCTCGCGGGCGGCTTTATGATACTCGTTTTCAGACCATTCAAAATAGGCGATTATATCGAGGCGACCGGCGCGGAAGGCTTTGTTCGCGATATAAGCATATTCTATACGAAGCTTATGACGATAGACAATAAACAGGTGCTCGTGCCGAACGGAGATCTTATGAGCGCGAACGTCACGAATTTCACCGCGTCGGACAAACGCCGCGTCGACCAGAACTTCAAGATAACGAACGACATAGATCAGGAACTCGTGAAATCCGTTCTGCTCGAAGCGTCGGCAAATACCGAGGGAGTGCTGAAAACCCCCGCTCCGTTCGCAAGGCTCACCGCCGTCGACGACGATACGTACATATTCACGATACGCTGCTGGTGCGAAACGGAAAAATACTGGGACGTGTACTTCGATCTTATCGAAAACTGCAGCAAGGCGCTGAGTGAAAACGGCATAGACGACCCTGAGGAAAGGATCGCCGTGAGGATCGTAAAGCCGGAAGAGTGAATGAGCCTGAAGAAATAACAAATGACAAATTACAAATGACAAATTACAAATGGCAAATTTAGGAGTCGCCTGCGTGAACCCCCGCGCGACAGTGTCACGCGGGGAACCCCTTGCCGACGAATTGTTCGCGCCGTTCCGGCGCGGTTGGTGGTTCCCCACCCCCCAAATCCACCCCCAAACCCCCGCCTCCCCCCGACGTAAGTCGGGGCTTTTTGACGGTACGGGATCCGGGGATTTGCAGCGTAAGCTGCACGTCCGGCGTCCCTCTGCCGCGCTTTGCGCGGGATGATATATTTGCTTACGCAAATGTGATATAACAGGTAAGCCTGTTGTGATATACGCTTCGCGCATGATATGTGCCTTACGGCACATTAAGGAGTCGGCAGAGCCGACAAATCGTGCGCCGCGAAACGCGGCGCGTTGGTGGTTTCCCACCCCCCAAATCCACCCCCAAACCCCCGCCATCCCCCCGAAGTATCGGGGCTTTTGCGGCGTCAGCCGCGCGCGCGGGCGTCCCCCCACCGCGCCGCGCGCTTATTTTATACAGTTTATTGATTTCATTATTCTTAACCGCAGTTTCTCCTCACGCCCCGCAGGGCATATCGCGTCGAAGACATATCGCGCCTGAAAGGCATATCGCGTCCAACCGCAGTTTCTCCTCACGCCCCGCAGGGCATATCGCGTCGAAGACATATCGCGCCTGAAAGGCATATCGCGTCCGGAGGACATATCGCTTATTCGGGCGATATACCGCGCTTCGCGATGAATGGAACGGGAGGGCGGACCCCTCCCCTACAAGCGGCTTCGTTTATTGTATGGCGGTAATTTGCGGGAGGGCGGACCCCTCCCCTACAAACGGCTTCGTTTATTATGCGGCGGCAATTTGCGGGAGGGCAGACCCCTTTTTAAGGAACGGGAGGGCGGACCCCTCCCCTACAAGCGACGTTTCCGATTTTTATTCTTTCTTCTTTTCTTTACATACTCCCGCCGCGGTACGGCGGGTGATACTATAATTTAATTTTTAATAATCTGAAAATTTCATAAATAATATTTACATTTAGAGAAATATATGCTATAATATAAAGTGACGGCGTGTATGCGC
>CACZVC010000172.1 GCA_902784545.1 uncultured Ruminococcus sp.
GACCCCTCCCCTACAAATATTCCGGTTTTTATTCTTCTCTTCCCGCGTATTCTTTCGGCGTCATTTTATATTTTTCTTCAAATATCCTGTAAAAGTGCTTCATATCGGAATATCCCACCGCGGCGGCGGCCTGCTTTACGGTCACGCGCGAGCGGGTAAGAAGCTCCGCGGCTTTTCTGAGGCGCACCTCTTTAAGATATTCTATCGGCGACACGCCCGTAACCGATCTGAAAACGCGGTGGAAATAACCGGTGCTCATATACGCGCGGGAGGCGAGCATATCGCACGTTATTTTTTCCGCGTAATACTCCTTCATATATCCGACGGCGCTTCCGGCGACGGCGTTTTTATATGCGCCGGCGCTGTTTTCTTTTGCGTTCATAAGCAGTCTGAAAATAGAAACGAGCAGTCTGATGAGGTTTGCCTCGTTCACTTTTTCGTAACCGCTCGGCTTGTTTACGTATTCCGAATACATTTCCTCAACGACGGGAAAAACGTCGTCCGCGCCGTTAAGCACGATATAGGGTTTACTGACCGGGCTTTGTTTTACGTCCCCGAAAAGACAGTTATACACTATGTTTATGAAGTCGTCGCTTTTGTTTATGGCGAATTTAAGCGCCGACGGGTCGAAAATGCAGTTGTAAACGACGAGCTGACCGTCGTTTACTCTGAACGCGTGCGAAACGTCGGGGTTGAAAAGGACGAGATCGCCCTTTTCTATCGGGTGCGAATACCCGTCGCCTATCTCGTGCACGCCTTTTCCCGCCGCTATATACGCTATTTCTATAAATTTGTGCGAATGGAACGCCGTATTCCCGTCCGCCGTACATTTCTGCATAATTATCTCTTTTTTTCCGTCAAGCGACAAAACGCCGTCCCTCAAACGCAATCCGCTCATACCGTCCTCCGCCAGATCTTTTTATATACATTATACCGCGAAAGCCGCGCAAGTCAAGCGGTATTTTTTAAAATAAGTCAGAATACCCTAAAAACACGGAAGCGTTGACCATTGTATTCTCAGTTAAAACGGATTAAAATTGAAATAAAAAAAAGACGAGGTTCAAAGCTATGAAAAAAATGAGAGTATGTGTTCTTGTTCTCGGCAGGTACTACACCGTGACCGACGACGAAAAAAAGATCGCGAACAATGACCTGCGCGCGTCCGACGCGGTCAATCTCACGGCGGACGAAGGGACGCTGTCCGCGGCTTATGAAAGAATAAAAAAGCTGATCCCCGACGGGATCGACACGTTTTTCGCGCACGCCGTGACGGAAAACGACGCGCTGAACGCTCCCGACGCCGACGCTTACGTCGTTATGCCGTTCAACGTGATCGACGTCGTTTTCGCGGCGCTCCATTCAAAAAACAAGCCCGTGATCATCTACGCGCCGCCCTTTTCGGAGATATGGTCCTACGGCAACGTGTTTTATCCGTACTTTATGCGCGACGTGCGGAAAATCGACGGTATGCTCGGCATACCGTCGGACGTGTATCTGTGCGAAAGCGACGCGGAGCTGACGTCGTACGCGGCGGCGCTCAACGTAAAATTCAAAATCAAAAACACAAGGGTCCTCTGCATCGGCGAGGTTATGTACGAGCCTTATCACAGCTTCAACTGGGGCTACGAGATGATACGGCTACTGCAGAACAAATTCGGCATAGAATGGAAGCATATCGGCTCCGACAGATTTCTTGAGATATTCAACGGCGAGGACGGCGGCGACGGCGCGGCGATAGCGCGTGAGGCGAAGGAAAACCGTATGCCCGGGGGCTACGATCTGAACAATCCGCAGAAAACGTACCGCATTTACAAAAGGCTTATCGAGGAGGCGGGCGCGAACGCGTTTACCGTCAACTGTATTGAGTCAACTGTACACACCGGATGCCGCACGACGTCGTGCTACGCGTTATCCAGACTGAACGACGACGGTATCGTCTCGGCGTGCGAGGCGGACGTGACGACGCTTGTGAACATGCTTATCGTTTCCTACTCGTCAAACGAGCCGGCGTTCATGTGCAACCCCTATCTTTTCCCGCAGGACAACAAGCTGTTCGTTTCGCACTGCACCTCGCCGACGAGACGTTCGTATGAAAACGACGAGCGCGACGAATTCAACCTTTATCCCTACTTCGAGATAAGAGATCTGCCGTGCGGTCTGCAGGTGCTGAAGCAGCCGGGACCGGTAACGGTAACGGGCATTTCGCACGACAGCCTCGACAAAATGGTCATTGTCCGCGGCGAGGCGCTCCGCAACACGTCGTTCCCATCCTGCCGCACGCAGGTCGAAATAGACGTGCCGGGCGGCGTCAAAAAACTCGCCGAGCATTACGAGGGACGCCACTGGGCGCTCGTCTACGGCGATCAGAGCGAAAAAATAGCAAAAGCGAACGCGCTGTTAGGCGTAGAAACTATAATAATATAATAAAAATCATAAAATCTTATTGACAACAATGACACACGGCGTTATAATAATAAAAAAACGATACGGAGGTAAATATGAAGCTGACCGGCGGAGAAATCATCATAAAAAAACTGACTGCTGAGGGCGTGCCTTATATACTCGGCATACCCGGACACGGCGTGCTCGGCCTGTTTGACGCGATCAGGAAAGCCGAGGACAACGGCGAGATCAGGTACATACAGGTAAAACACGAGCAGGCTGCCACGGCGATAGCCGACGGATATTACAGGGTGAAGAAAGAGCCTCTGGCTGTCTTCGCCTCTATCGGTCCCGGCACGCTGAACCTCGGGATAGGTCTCGGCACCGCTTACGCCGATTCCACGCCGTTTCTCGCCTTATGCGGCGACACTCACGTACATATGAGCGGCGTTGGCGTTTTACAGGAGCTTGAGCGCTACAAGGACAGCAATATTATAAGAAGCCTCGAGCCGCTTTCAAAGCGCGTCTGGCGCGCCGAATCCGCGCGTCAGCTTTCCCGCATCGTCGGCAACGCTTTCCGCGAGATGACCGGCGGCAGAAAGGGTCCGTGCGTGGTCGCCCTGCCTATGGACGTTCAGTCTGAATACGCCGAATACGGCGTAACGCCCGAAAAGGCGGAGCCGTCGTATATGCCCGCCGCGGATCCCGCGGCGATCGCAAAAGCCGTGGAACTGATGAAGACGGCGAAAAGACCGGTCATTTTAGCCGGCGGCGGAGCGATGAACTCCGATATGAGCGATCTTATAATCAAGCTCGCAGAAAAATGGGGCGCCGGAATAGTGACGACGCTCGCGGCGAAGGGCACCGTACCGGAAACGCATCCGCAGTACTGCTTCCACACCGGCTCGAAGGGCACGATGATAGGCATCGAGATCGCTTCAAAAGCCGACGTGATACTCGCGCTCGGCACGCGCTTCGCGGATGAAACGACCTGCTCTTACAGAAAGGGCGCGGCGTTCAGCTTCCCGGATACGAAGCTGATACAGGTCGACATAGACGCGCACGAGCTCGGCAAAAACTACGCGGTCGACGTCGGTATAATCGCCGGCGCGAAGGACGCGGCGCAGAAGATACTCGACGCGTTCGGCGGATTTGAGGTAAACAAAGCGTACCTCGAAGAAATAAAGGCTCTGCGCGAAAAATGGTTTTCGTACGTAGAGGGCAACCGCAATTCCGGCACGGACGAGCTGACTATTTCAAAAATGATAGGCGTAATGAACGTCACCCTGCCCGACGACACGATAATTTCCACCTCGTCCGGCAACACGCAGGCTCAGCTGTTCCAGGAATACTGCTATAAAAAACCGAACTGCAACCTTACGACCGGCGGCTTCTCCACGATGGGCTGGGCTTTCCCGGCGGCTTTGGGCGCGAAGCTCGCGGCGCCGGAAAGACCCGTCGTAGCGCTCGTAGGCGACGGCGACTTCATGATGGTGATGCAGGAGCTGTCGACGATGGCTCAGTACAACATCCCGGTAGTCGTCATAGTAGCCGACAATATGGGCTGGATGGCGATAAAGGATCTGCAGATAGACGTGCTCGGCAAGGACGCCGCGTTCGGCAACGACTTCGAGCAGGACGGCAAGGGCTACGATCCCGATTTCAGGACGATAGCCGAATCGTTCCATATCAAATCATACGCCGCGGACAGCAAGGAGAGCTTTGAAGCATCGCTCAAGGCGGCGCTCGATACGGCGAAGGCGGGCAAGCCCGCGTTCATCCACGCGAAGGTGTCGAACGAATATCCGTATTCGGGCGGCAAGGCGTTCGGCTGGTGGGACGTGCCGATACCCGCTTACATGGAAGAAAAGAAGAAGAACTACGAGGTCGGCAAGAGCGAGGAGACCGTTTAAATCATGGACAGAGGAAAAACTATGAAAGCCGCCGCGGATATACGCAAGCTCTGCATAAACGAGCTTGCGGCGGCGGGCTACGGTCACATCGGCGGCAGTATGTCGATATGCGATATACTTGCGGTATTGTACACCGATATAATGGATATCGACCCCGCCGACCCGAAAAAGCCCGACAGGGATTATCTGATACTGTCAAAAGGTCATTGCGGACCGGCTTTATACGCGACGCTCGCGTATAAGGGATATTTCGACAAAGAGCTGCTCAAAACGCTCAATCAGGGCGGCACCTCGCTTCCCTCCCACTGCGACAGGCTGAAAACCCCGGGCATAGATTTAAGCACCGGCTCGCTCGGGCAGGGCTTATCGCTCGGCACCGGCGTCGCCGTCGGCAAGCTGATGCAGGGCATCGGCGGCAAGGTCTACGTCATCGTGGGCGACGGCGAGCTTCAGGAGGGGCAGAACTGGGAGGCGATACAGTTCATCGCTCACAGGGCGCTGCCCAATATGGTCATAATCGTCGACGCGAACAAACGCCAGCTCGACGGCTACACCGAGGACGTCTGCCGTCCCTTCGATTACAAAGCCAAATTCGAGTCGTTCGGCGTAAAGGCTTATAACTGCGACGGTCACGACGTATCCGATATATACGAAAAGCTGACGGAGGCGGCTGAAAACTGCCCCGCCGCCGTGATAATGGATACGGAAAAGGGACACGGCTGTAAATTCGCCGAGATACCCGGCTTCAACCACTATATGGTGATAACGAAGGAGATGGCGGAGGAAGCTGTCGCCGAGGTCGACAGAAGACTGGAGGAGAGCTATGGGCAGATTGACTGATCATAT
>CACZVC010000173.1 GCA_902784545.1 uncultured Ruminococcus sp.
AGATTTTCGTGTCCTTTTACCGGCGTGAACTCTTTCGATTCGATTTTTAAGAGGTCAAAGCATTTTTTCAGCGGAATCCCATATTCTTTATTACCGAAATAAAATCTTTTGCCATTTGAGACAGATTCGGGTTCAATACCGTTGAAAGGAAGACTGTTTTTGATATCAAGAATAAAATCATCCAGTTTGTTTTTCATACAATTCACCTCTTCTCAACAGATATTTGAATTATAAAATAGGATTACCATTTTTGTTAAAACAGCAATCCTATTCTGACCGTGGCGGTCAATTTAGATGCATTTCACCAAAAAGCCGGTTTTTTCGTGTAATTCGCAGAAAAGCAAACATTCAATTCAGATGCAAGTGCCGCTTGCAAACGTGCAGAACAGATGCATCGTTAATGTAACCTCTCGTTTTTTAATGAAATCGCGCCTGCGGCGCGGTGAAATCCTCGCGATGCTCGGATGAAATCGTTCGCTTTGCTCACGATGAAATCAAATCCGTCCTCTTTATCCCGCACGTAAGTGCGGATTTCATCGTGCAGCGATTTCATCCGCGAAGTGGATTTATCCCGTCCGTAAGGACGGATTTAGTTGAAAACCCGATGCTTTCGCATCGGGTCTTCTGGTGGACCTGGAGGGATTCGAACCCTTGACCTCCGCGTTGCGAACGCGGCGCTCTCCCAACTGAGCTACAAGCCCTTTTCAATTATATGAGGCTGAAGGTGTGTGCAGAGTTCGCCGGACTTCCGATTGAACTGCGTCCCTCAAGCCTGACAAGCGGTATTCTACCACAAAAATACCGATTTGTCAAGTGTTTTTTTGTTTTTTTCTAAATATTATACCGTTTTTTCTTCCGTTTCCTCCTGCGGATTGCCGTATTCGTCGTAATACGGATCTATCATTACCTCTTTTATCTTCGGATAAGCGGCGTATGTTCCGATATATCCGCAGACGGAAAACGTCAGAACGAACGGCAGGATAGCGCCGAGCGGCATAAAAACGAAGAACAGGAAAACGTTGAGCGCTATAACGAGCGCGATACCGACGAGCGCGAGTATATTGCGCTTTATTCCGGCGAACGTGAAAATGAAAGCGTTTTTGAACAGCTTGAAGGTCTTTAATCTGAACGTTACGAGCATCGGGTACAGATATGTCCTCATAACCGCGTAAATCACGATAAAGAATATCGTTGCTATATACATAAAATAAAACACGGTGTTTGCGGAATTCATCGAATAAAATCTCATATTATAATACAGAAGTCCTATGATGAACGCGTCGAGGACGCCGACGAGCATACCCTGCCCGAGATTCTTTTTCGCGGTGCGGAAATAATCGCTCCAGACGAATACCGGCTCGCCCTTGATCAGGTTTCGCAGAGTGTA
Source organism: uncultured Ruminococcus sp. (assembly GCA_902784545.1). Lineage (GTDB taxonomy): Bacteria > Bacillota > Clostridia > Oscillospirales > CAG-272 > UBA1248. The sequence continues at coordinate 1,388 of CACZVC010000173.1, forward strand.
CGCCATTCCGCAGTTGGCGTAGCCCCAGGTCAATACCGTCAGAAGCGAAATACCGTAGAATATCAGGGACATTACCGATACCTGCGACGTCATACCGTCCTTTATTCCGTAAACGCCGTAAAGCGACATCGTAAGCGGATTCACCTCTCCGCTCAGCACCATGCCGTTTATGACGGAGGCGTAAGGGCTTGACACGTCGATAACGCTTTTATCAAAGTATCCTGCTATCGCAAACAGCGCGAAAAACAAAGGCAGACAGAAAAAAGTGAACATAAGGTTCACGTTCAGCAGTTTTGTAAACGACCTGCCGAAATATTTAAAAAAGTTTTTGAAATTCGGATCCTTTATCTCTCCCTTTTCGACGCCGCGTCCGACGCGCTGGGAATTGAACATATCGAACAAATTGAACTTCTTTTTCTTTTTTTCTTCCATTATTATATTCCTTAACTTAACACGTTCAGTATAAATACGAAAAATTCTTCAAGCAGCGACAGCGCCGTCAGCGCGGTCAGCGCGGCGAAAAAACAGCCGGTGCAGTATTTTATATCCCCGTCGTCCGCCTTTTCTCTCCTCCGGCACTCTCCGAACGCGGCGCAGACCGGACAGAAAAGCAGATAAACCGTGATCACCCCGACGGTATACAAGATAAAAGGCAGGGAGTTTACGGTGTTCGACACGGTAAACGACGCGGACAGTCTGACAAAAGCGTCAAACAAAGCGAAACCGGAGTACGCGCCGTACAGCGCGGGCAGAAGCGTGTCGCACAGGCGGCTGATCCTGCCGCCGAACGCAAAGCAGGACGTCAGTCCGATGACGGGTATAAGCGAGCTGAAAAACAGTCTTTTCAGAACGCCGCGGATATCGAACGCCCCGTCGGAAAATCTGAAAACCGCCGCTGTGTGGCCGCCCTCGCGCCTGTAAATGTAATAAAAGCATCCGGCGGCGATAAAAAGCAGCGTCAGCGCGGCGCACCGGACCGCCGATCTGAAAAAGTATTCTCTTCTCTTCTGCCTGTCCGCCATATCGGACAGAGTTTTTTCCGTAAGCGCGTATACCGGGCGCTCTCCCTCAAGCAATTTCATATCCGTTTTCACAGCCTCCGTTTACAGGTACTGATAAAAGATATGAGGTTAAATGAGGTTATATGCTATTTTATCATCATATACAAAGAAAGTCAAGTGAATAAATATAAAAAATGTAGTTTTTACTATTGCATTTTCGCGTAATTTGTGATAAAATGTCAAGCAGAATAATAAAAGGAGAAGAATACTATGGACACGAATAAACGCGATGAAAATATGGTAAGGATCACAACGCCCGAGCTGGCGAATGAATTTATCGGCACGCAGATAAAGGCTCTGCGCGAGCAGATAGGCGACAAAAAAGTGCTTCTCGCTCTTTCCGGCGGCGTCGATTCGTCCGTCGTTGCCGCGCTGCTTATCAAAGCGGTGGGCGATCAGCTCGTGTGCGTACACGTAAATCACGGACTTCTTCGTAAAGGTGAACCGGAACAGGTCATAAAGGTGTTCCGCGACGAGCTCAAAGCCAATCTGATATACGTCGACGCGACGGACAGATTTCTCGACAAGCTTGCCGGAGTTGCCGAGCCCGAGAAAAAGCGCAAGGTAATAGGCGCGGAATTCATCCGCATTTTCGAGGAGGAGGCGAGAAAGCTCTCCGGTATCAATTTCCTCGCTCAGGGCACGATTTATCCCGACATTCTCGAATCCGGTCCCGTTAAGGCGCACCATAACGTGGGCGGTCTTCCGGACGATCTTAAATTCGAGCTTGTGGAACCCATAAAATTCCTTTTCAAGGACGAGGTCAGAGTCGTAGGCAAGGCGCTCGGTCTGCCCGACAATATGGTTTACCGTCAACCGTTCCCCGGTCCCGGTCTCGGCGTCCGCTGCATCGGCGCGATCACGCGCGACAGGCTCGAGGCTCTGCGCGAAGCCGACGCGATAGTGAGAGAGGAGATAGAAAAGCTCGATAAAACGCCGTGGCAGTATTTCTGCGCGATACCCGACATAAAGTCGACCGGTATAAAAGACGGCAAGAGATATATGGGCTGGGTCGTCGTCATACGCACGGTCAACACCGTTGACGCGGTAACCGCGACCGTTCCCGAAATACCGTTTGCAACTCTCTGCACCATACGCGACCGTATAATCGCCTCCGTTCCCGGCGTCAACCGCGTTGCCTGGGACATATCGGAAAAACCCGTTTCCACGATAGAGTGGGAGTGATTTTCGCTTTGCGAAAATCAACTAATAGTTATTAACTAATAACTATTAACTTGCAGGAGTTGAAAAATGGCGGATAGCATATTACGAATCAAATCAAAGCAATTTGCGGTTGATATAATTTATGCTTGTCGTGAAATGAGAAAAAATAAAGTTGAGTATGCACTTATCGATCAGTTGCTCAGAAGCGGAACATCGGTTGGTGCAAATATCTATGAAGCTCAATTTGCACACGGGATAAAGGATTTTATATCAAAGTTGGAGATTGCTCTGAAAGAATGTAATGAGTGTGATTATTGGCTTGATATTCTACTGTCAACACAAAGCATAGATACAAATATGCTATCCGCTGAATGTGATGAAATACGAAAAATACTCATTTCGTCGGTCAACACTTTGAAAAGCAAGCAGAAACCCGACGCAGGATCGAATTGAGGAATAGTTATGATCAACACCTACGATCTGTATGATTTGTACGCAGTATTCGTCGGTATTCGTTCTCATCCTGATCATCCATTTCAAAGGAGTTTTACCTACATAATAAAAAGGAGCACGCCCATTGTGCGTCTGAAAAAGTGATGAAAAGAATAATATGCGCCCTGCTTTGCGCCGTTATGCTCATACCGTTTGCCGCCTGTACGGAAAACGGTACAAAAGAGACGGAAGCGGAGACGTCCGCCGCGGCAGTAACGACTGATGCCGTGACTGACGCGGAAACGGAAGCGGACACGACGCCGAAGATCACCGTCCCCGAATACAGGGATATAGGTCTGTACGGTCTGCTACCCGGTGAGGATAACCGAAAAACGATAGAATACAGGTTTTCCGAATACAAATACAACGCTCTGCGCTCGGATTCAAACCTTGTCTTTACCTCGAACAAGGATTACAAGGTCGATAAAAACGGGCTCACCATAACGAACGACGGCTGGAACAGCGTCGGTTTTTCGCTGACGCTAACCGAGCCATACACGGCGAAGGCGTCCGTTATAAACCGCGGCGCGGTCAATAACGTCCGCACGATAATGTTCGGCGCACGAGTCACGCGAGCGGATCATCTATATATTGACAGCGGTCTGTGGTTCACGTTCTCCGGCAGCTCCGTTTTCGCCGTCGTCAAAAACGGTTTTACCTCCCTTGTCGGAGAAAGCTTTGATTTTGACGCGAAGGACGGACTGGACGTCACGATAGAAGACGACGGAAAAACGATAACGTGCCTTGTGGGAGATACGACGGTCGCAAAAGCGGAGATCGAAGACGAGGTCCTCGTGCTTTACAGCGTATCGGGCGAGGAGATCGCGCGTACAAAGGATCTTTCCCGCATCGCTCACGGCGATACGATGGGCTACGTCCGCACTATGTCTCATTTTGCGGATTCCTCAACAAGATCGATGAGCATAAAGACGGGAGAAATAACGCCGTACAAGCCCTCCGACAAGGTGACGGAGCTGCGCGCGGGATACGGATATTTCCTGTGACGTATATAGACGCCGCTTCCGCCGCCGCTTTATTCGGCTTTGACTGCGCTTTCTCCGACGGCGGGGACGCCGTTACGCTCGTTTACGGCGACGCGGCTCTGACATATAAGGCGGGCGCCGCCTCGGTCGGGTTGAACGGAGCCGAGTACGGCTGCCCGACGACGGTCTCAGACGACGGAGTTCTGATGATCGCACCGGAATATCTGGCGCGGTGGCTCGGCTACACATCGTCGCACGACGGTGATTCCGTATATTTCGCGCCGTCCGACAAGCCGCTTACGGATGAAAGGAAAAAGGAAATGAACGATTTGTATGACCTTTACCGTGACGTCGTTTTCAATTACGACGACGTGGAGATAGAGAAAAAAGGCGTCGGAGTATATCAGAAGACTCCGTACGAGGACCGTCTCGTCGGTATAGCTTATTCGACGTGGCTTTGTCCCAAGATCATAACCTGGGGCAAGAACACCTGGGACACGCCGCTTTACGGCAACTATTACTCGGACGACCGCGATATGATCGCAAAGCACGCGGAGCTTCTGCGCGACGCCGGGATAGATTTCGTTTTCGTCGACTGGACGAACAACACAACGTACGATCCCGCGACGATGCGCGAGCAGATGTCCGATTTCCGTATGATAGAGGAGGCGACGGATCTGCTCTTTGAGATATGGTCGGGCATAGAGGGCGCGCCGAAGATCTGCATCTTCGCCGGTCCCGGTCACTCCGGAATACAAAACGTCAAGAACGGAAAGCATCAGAAAAAAGTGGATCAGATATACTCGTCTTACGTTGAAAAATACCCGGATATGTATTTCAACTACGAGGGCAAGCCGCTTCTCATGTGCTACGGCGCAACGCCGAACCAGTACAGCACAAAGCCGGCGTGGAAGGACGACCGCTTTACCATCCGCTGGGTCACGGGCTACGTGGGTCAGCAGGACGGTTTATATAACGTCAAAACAATGGCGACGCGCAACAACTGGTGGAGCTGGGAGGAGCGCGGACTTCAGACTTACTCCGTTACGGGCGACCGCGTTGAATGCGTCACATGCACCGCCGCAAGCCGTAAGCAGGGCAGCGAGGGAGACAGCGGATATATCCCCGCATATGAACGGATGAACGGTCTGACGCTCAAAAAGCAGTTCCAACGCGCAAACGATCTCGGCGCGGGTATGGTGATACTTGTCACCTGGAACGAATGGACGAAGGGAGAACAGCCCACGCCCGAAGGCTCGAAGGATCTGGAGCCGTCAAAAATACACGGCACGTTCTACTACGATCTTTTATGCGAGCAGATAAAGAAATTCAAAGGGCAGATCGAAAAATAAAACGTCCGCCGCTCGGAAAAAGCGTTTGAAATATAGAAAATCACCGCTGTTTATGCCGACTGTTCTGAAGGACAGTCGGCAGTTATGAGTTCCGCTTGCGCGGCACATGATGAGCGCTTTCGCGCATGA
>CACZVC010000174.1 GCA_902784545.1 uncultured Ruminococcus sp.
GATGACGGTCGATCTTGTAATCCCGTCAAGATACCGCACGGGGATCTTGGTACAAACGGTCTGGTCTTCCCAAAGCGTCATATACAGATCCTCGTTCATGCAGTAGGTGTAAGCGGTAGTCGTGCCGGGAGAGAAAAAGTAGGAGTTCGCCCACATGCCGAACAGGAAGTTCTGGGCCTGCTCGGGCGTTTCCGCATAGATCATGGATACGGGATTCCCCGCGGCGCGGTCTTTCGTCATATAGAGATAATAAGGTTCTTCCGCGCCGACGGGCGTACTTGACACCCGGATATACTGCGCGCCGGAGATGCTGATCGCCGAGGCGGTGACGGCGCCCTTGCCGCCTGCCGACGGGTCGACAATCTGCTCCTCTTCAAGCGAACGTACCGTCTGTTCGGAAACGGCGGCTATGTTCGTTATCGCGCTTTTTGGGTCAGATGTGCGATCATAAGCTATGATCGTGTACGTATCCGTCGAGCTGTCGATATCGCCATCGACATAGTAGTTGAATCCGCGCTCGCACGCGGTGTATACGGCGTTCCACTTATCCGTATCGGTGACGACGCCGATCTCGCTTATATAGGGACGTACGAGACCGTCGCGTATTTGGGCGAGATAGACTACGCCCGTGTTCTCCGCGTTTTCAAGATCCGCGGGCGAGCCGCTCGGCGTACGGACGATCTCGGCTCCGTCGTTGGTAATGGGGTAAAGCACGTCTCCGTCCTCGGAGTCGCCGCGGATAACGTCAAGACCGACAAGCGGCGCGCCTGCGCGCTCGTCTTTCGTCGCGTAAAGACAGCCGCCGCTTCCTTCGATCCCCTCGTCAACGTCGACGTGGCTGACGCAGGTGTAGACGATCCCTCTCGAGTCGGTCAGAGTGTCTCCGACGTCGGGAGAGGCGATCACGTTCGTAACAGGTGCGCCGGTGTTCTGCTTGAACGCGAGATACACCTGGGCGGCGGGATCGGGCGTCACGTTGAGCCCGACCCTCATAACGGACCAGCCGTCCTCCTCGAGAGTTGCGACGGCGTCCGATCCCGCTTCAATACGGAGCTCCGTAATAAAGCGTGTGTTTGCGGCGTTGACCGGCAGCGTCACGGTTGTTATGAGCGTTGCCAGGATAAGTACCGTTAAGAGTACGGAGGTCAGACGCCGGAATCCGGAATATTTTTTCATAAAATACGTCAATACAAAATATCGCTCACAAAGCGCGGCACCGCCGGCTTTGCGCGTCCGTATCTATCCTTTCAACAGTTATTTTCAGACTTGACCCGCTTATTGCTTTACGGCTTTTGAAGACTTTGACTTTTTGCCGACCGTAAGGAGCAGGACGGGGATGTAAGTCACGATCGGCAGCAGGATGCCGACGTATTGGTATTTCGACTGAACGAGCAGGTTGTATGTGGCGTGATAGATGATCGCGGAGCTGAGCAGCGCGAAAGTACCGCAGTAGAACAGCTTGCGGCGTTTTTTGACATAGGATACGCCCCAGCCGACCATTACAGTGCAGATACCGTGAACAAGACCCGATCCGAATCCGCGTACCAGCGCCCAGAATATCGTGACGTTCTCCACGTTCTGGGTGAGGATAACGACGTTTTCAAGAAGAGCGAAGCCGACGCCGACAGCGAAGGAGTTCGCGATCAGCGTACGCCGGTCGTCCGTTATCACTATGGCAAAATAGAGGATCGGAAGCATTTTTATGATCTCTTCCGTCACCGGAGTTATCGTTGTCGTGACGTAATAAACGTCGTTGTCAAACGCTTTGAGAAGAATACCGTTTACCTCCGAGATAAACAGGCAGGCGAAAATACCGACGATCATGAAGATCGTTACGCGGCGTGTCTTCTTCTCCATCAGCGGCAGCATCAGAGCGAGCGATACCGTTATAGCGATAAACGAGATGTAGGTCAGGTTGTCCATTTTTTCACACCCCTTTCAAGAACAGGTACGAATACAAGAAGCACGACGCACTGAAGAACGTATACGACCGCTATGCAGATTTCAGGGAGATTGAAGCTTTCTATCAGCATCTCAAGCATACACAGAAGCGCGTAGATGAGCGCGAACAGGTTGTAGCTTCGTATCGCTTTGATCAGACCGTACTCCACGTCCTTGATGATAAGATGCTTCAGGTGGAAATACGAAGCCTGAGCTATGAACAGCGTTTCAACGCCGAGCGGGATCGTGGTTTTGTTAAGGCCTTTTGCGACGGCGATAAGGCACCAGATCGCAACGATGACCGCGGGAGCCGCGAGAGATATGATCCTCGTTTTGCGGAACGCCGACGAGCCGTCGTCGACTACCGAGTCCATCTGCCCGAAGTTTGCGCTGAACAGGAAGAGGAAGCTCCCGACGATACCGAGCATTCCGACGTGGAATCCGCTGCCGAGCTCACCGTTCACCAGATACTGAAGCGTTTCGAACAGTCGCCCGAACATGGCGCACCCGACGCTGAAAATGATCATACGGACGTACAGCGCCGACTCGTCCTGGAAGAACCGATACAGCCCGTAGCCGAATCCGATCCCGGCGCATATCGTCAGCGCAAGCGATAAATACAGGTACATGAAATGCCTCCTTTATATTTTTTTGTTTTAAATTGCATTTCTTCTGCACTTCATTTTACCACTTTATAGTAGGAATATCAAGTCGGGTTACCGGAGTGGAAACCCTGAATTTACATATTGAATATTGAATTTTACGGAGTTTTGAATTATAATAGCGGCGATAGATATAGTATAAAATGCATTATGGGGTACATTGATGAATCAGTATTTTTCAGAAACTTTGAAAAAATTACGAACAAAATGCGGGCTTTCGCAGCAGACTCTGGCGGAAAAGATGTATGTAACCAAAGCTACGGTATCCCGTTGGGAGTCAGGCGTCCGCCTGCCGGACGCCATAATGATCACACGGCTATCCGAGATTCTGGATGTTGACGTCAACGTATTGCTCTCCGCAGCGGCTGAAAGCGACGAATGTCCAAACGTCATTTTAGTAGACGACAGAAAACTGATCCTGACCGGCGGACTGCCGGTGTTGGAAAAAGTTATGCCGAACGCAGCGGTCACGGGCTTTACGGAAGCTCCGGACGCCATTGAATATGCAAAAAAGAACCGCGTCGCTCTGGCTTTTCTTGATATAGAATTACGAGAGATGACGGGGCTTGAGCTGTGCCGCGCGCTGCTTGATATAAATCCCCGCACAAACGTCATATATCTGACAGCGTACAGCAACTACGCTCTTGACGCGTGGAGCACGGGAGCAAGCGGCTTTATGTTGAAACCCATAACGCCCGAAGGCGTTCGGGAGCAGCTCGAAAATCTGAGATATCCGTTCCGGTATGGAGGCAATAACGTATGATAGGTCTACTTGATCTTATAGGTTTTGCGCTCGGCGGCGCGATAGTGATTACAATGGCGTTAGGCATCGTGCTGTCCGTTTTTATGCCCGCGCTCGACAGATGGAGCAAGCGGTATTTCATCGTTATGTTCTCGCTTATGTTTCTGTGCTCCGTAAGCATCTTTTTGGCTTTGGTCTTCTGGTACGATCCTTCTATGGCGACTGCGTCAAAAGTTATCTATTTCTTAGAGGACTTATTCATTGTAACACCTATATTTATGCCGACGATCTTCATTTTGCATTACAGCGGTGAAAAAATAAAAAACAACATACTGTTCTGGCTTGTGACCGTGATTCTCGGCGTGTACTTCGTAACCAATATCGTCGCTCAGTTCACGGACGTTTTCTACTTCGTCACGCCCGACAATCAATTTATCCGCGGTCCGATGTGGGCGTTTCTGCTGTTTCCGCTTGCCGTATGTATGGTCCTTAACACAACGGGGTTGTATTACAGGATAAAAAAGATACCGAAAAAGTATTTTGTAGCTCTTCTCATATATTTGCTTTACATGACCACGGTCATACTCGTCCATATGTTCTATTCCGTTGAGTTACCCGTCGTACTCGGTATGTCGCTGTTTGCGATAGTTTCATTTGTTATGATCCTTACGGATAACATGGAAAACCATTTGAAAAAGGAGCATCAGATCGCCCACCAGCGCGCAGAGATAATGGTACTTCAGATGCGGCCTCACTTCATTTTCAATACGATGATGGGCATTTACTACCTCTGCGACCAGGACGCAAAAAAAGCGAAGCAGGTCACGCTGGACTTTACCTCTTACCTGCGAAAGAATTTTGCCGCCATAGCAAGCGAAGAACCCGTTCCGTTCAGCGATGAATTAGAGCATACACGCGCATATTTAGCCGTTGAGCAGGCGCAGTTTGAGGATACGCTGTTTGTAAACTTCGATACGCCGTACAGAACGTTCCGCATACCTCCGCTTACGCTGCAGCCGATAGTGGAAAACGCCGTCAAGCACGGCATGAGCAAAAGCAACGATCCGATACATATTTCCGTTATAACAAAACAGACAGGCAAGTCTGTTGAGATAATCGTGGAGGACGACGGCGTCGGATTCGATCCCGCACGCAATTCCGACGATAACGACCCTCATATCGCTTTGAACAATATCAAAGAAAGACTTGAAATGATGTGCAAAGGCAAGCTGACTATCTCACAGCGCGAAGGCGGCGGCACGTCGATGAAAATAACGCTGCCGAACGAGAACTGAAAACCTCCGCTTCGCGCGAAGACAATAATAATCTGTTTGATAAGAGAGAGTGAATTGATATGATTTCATTGTTTATTTCATTTGCAGTTTTGATCATTGGCTATCTCGTTTACGGCAGAGTGGCCGAGAAGATATTCTCGCCCGATGACAGAAAAACGCCCGCGATCGCAGTAAACGACGGCGTCGACTGCGTTCCGATGAAGAGATGGAAGGCGTTTCTCGTTCAGCTTCTCAACATCGCCGGAACGGGTCCGATCTTCGGCGCGCTTATGGGCGCGCTCTGGGTGGCTACGGCGTATTTACTCAAAAAAAGGAAAATACCGCTTCGGTTCTCTTCTCACCGCGTTGCCCGCGACCTTTATGACGGCGGTCAGCACGACGTATATCCTTATGGCAAAAGAGGGCTTCAAACTCGATCAGACGGTCTCCTATATCATCGGAGCCGTC
>CACZVC010000175.1 GCA_902784545.1 uncultured Ruminococcus sp.
AGCAATTCGTTTACGACCTCCACGCATCCGTCCTCGTCGATGACCTGCTTGCGGTATTCGTTGATCCCCTTGACCAGCGCCCGCCATTCAAAGTCGTCCAGTACAATGTGCCTCTTAGGCTGCTTTATGTATTTCACAGCGTCTCCGCCTCCTTTCGCCCATATTGTAGTGCAACGCGGCGGAAAAGACGAACGTGCGGATTCTTTCTGTAAACAGAAAAACACCGGGACTACATTGCTGTAATCTCGGTATTTCTCTTGCCCTGCGAATGCTCGGTTGTCCTTGTTTCAGTAACTGTCCTTAAGAACACTCTGCATTTGCGGCAGCTCTTTTTTTCTTTTCTTATTTGGGAAGCTTTGCAAGCAGTTTTTTGACAACGTCGTTGTCCTTGTAGTTTTCAAGTACCGATACGGCTTTGTCCGCAGCTCCGGCGTCGCCGCCTAAAAACTTGTCTATAAGCGGTTTTACCTTTGATTTGATGTTATCGGGAAGCATATCGACGAGCTTGCTTATTTCGCCCGCGTTGCCCGCGAGATCCTTGACTTTGTCGAAAATGTTGTTGAGATTCATGGTTTTACTCCTTTTTTCTTTTATTATACCATATTTTTTTCCAAAATTCAAGTGGAAAGTGTTGATTTATTTTATTTTATATGATAAAATATAATCCGTATCATAATATCGACCGGAGGAAGATATGAAAAAAAGACTATTGTCGATACTGCTGTTGACGGTGATCCTGTTCGCCTGTATATCATGCACGGGGCAAACGGACGTCACAACGACAACCGGTACTGACGAAATTATCGAAACGGAAGCTGACGATACGACCGCGGCCGTTACGGATCCCGTGACCGCCGCGGAAACGGAGACCGCGGCCGAGACAACGGATGAGATAACGACGGAGCCCGCCGAAACCGAGGAGGCGATAACCGACGAAGAGCCGGTTTTCTACGTCAACCCGGAAAAAGGCAAGGTGAATATTGACAAGCTCGATTTCTCTGCTCTCAAATGGGACGACGCCGTGAACGCCGCGGCTGATCTCAAAAACGGCGTTCAGGGTAAATTTACAGACGGCGCGCGTTCGGGTTTCGTTATCAACAACCGGAATATGTCCCTGACTTATCATCTTTTGCAGAATGATACGATGATAGTCAATTCGCTTACCAACTCTTCCGGTGTGCCGTATTTTGAAAATACGATGGACGCGTATATCCGTTTCGACGACGGCTCGAAATACATAGCGTCAGAATCGCTTTACAGCGGCAGGATGAACAGCCACAGGCTCGGATATTATTATTATGATTTTCGTTTCCGCGATCAGAATTTTATGGATCCCGATACAAAAAAGCCGTATACCGAGGGTGAGGCGTGCATTGACCTTTTGAAGGATTACGGTGATCAATTCACAGGCAACAATATAAAAGGGCTGAAATATGAAAACGGCGTGCTGTCCTATTCCGTAACATCGACGACGGAGCCGTTCATACTCCTTAAAGGTATCAGCATTTCAAGCGAAGAATATGACGCGATACAGATAACGCTGAAAGCCGAATATTCCGATATTTTAAGCGTTCTGCTCCTTGTCGACGGAGGAAGCGCTTTCAGCCCCGACAGACAGCTCGTCCACAGATTCAACGCCGGCGAGAAAACGACTGTTGTCATCCCGTTCTCGGCGATGAAGGATCTTTACGGGGATATTACCTGCATCAAGCTTGCGCTCGGTGTAAAATCGAAGGAAAATATAGAAATATCGGAAATGAAGCTTCTGAAGCGCGGCGGAGATTATTATCCGCTCCTGCTTGAAAGATCTTATCATACGTACCCCGATAAAATGCACGAACAGCTCCGTGTAGTCGCAAACGCGGTATACAAGGAAAAGGGCTGGTTCGGCGAGACTATCGTTATTCCCGCCAACACCGTAAGAAAAATGGTGATAAAGGACGACAGCAGCGAGTACAGCGGCATATCCGATAAATTCAATTTCAAAAAGCTCGAATACGTCGGTTTTGACATTAAGGGCGTCGGCGTTTTCGGCATCATAATGCCGCCGGATCAGAACGGAACCGTAAATATAGAGCTTAAAGACAGCAAATACATAATCACAAGAGAAGTCAAGATCGACGGTATGCTCGGCGTCGGCGGCTCTGTGCAGATCTATCACAGGATATATACGTCTGACAGCCACCAGTTCAACGATCTGAGAAAAGAAGCTTATATAGAGCGCAATCCGTTATCGGATATACAGCTCGTCAAAAACGACTATGTATCAAAGGTCATGCCTTACGATCCGGTCAGGGGATGTTACGGCGTGCTTACAAACGGCTGCGGCTTTGTTGACGCGTACTATTCCACACCCGACAAGCAGATAAAGGTCGACCTCGTGGTTACGGGAGACGGAGCGGTAGACAGAACGGTTTATTTCAACGTCCATACGACCTCCGGCGCGCTTGAATGCGCCGCGGTCCTCGATGACAAAAACGCGCTTTTGCCAATACCTGTTCAGGTGTCGAAGAATTTCAACGGCGAATTTGAGGATAAAATATACGACTTATCGGACAATTCTTTCGGCGGCGAGGCTTATCTGCCACTGACGGTCGGCAAAAACGAAAGCAGAAAGCTGTCCGTCCTCCACCTTTATCAGAACTGGGGAAAATATCCGCTCAAACAGCTTTCGTCGATCAGCTTTGTTCAGCCTTACTATCATTTGTCGACAGGCGTATCGGAGACGAACTGCATAGCTCCGTATTTCGTGTTCGGAAAGGACGGCTGGACCTTGCCAGATTTCCGTTCCAACTCCTCCGCGCTCTGGGCGGGACAGCCTCAGCATACATCGACCGGACGTCTTTATATGCAGAGCTATTTCAAGGAATCTAAGGGCGATTATTTTATGACGGAATCGCAGTCGGCGAAAATCGATTCCGCCGGACCCGTTTACGCTGATATAACGATGGATTATCTGTCCGACGACGGCGCGATATATACGACGTACCGCCATACCGAGTTACCTCAAACGGATGAAAACCGGACGTTATACGAAATAAGGACCACCGTCTTAAAAGACGTGACTATAAACGATTTCAACAAAAACTTTACGATATTCAAATTCGACAGCAGATACGCGGGAGCACTTTATAAAAAGATAAGCTACCTGAACGAAAACAATGAGCCTGTAACGGAAGATACGGATACGAAGCGCAAAATTTCACGTCTTGTAAAGCTCGGTACCGAATATCCGTACGTTTCCGTATACGCTCCCAACTTCAGAGTGCCGGGCGTCGAAGCCACGGATCCGCAGGCGGTAAATATCGCGTTTATCGTTAAGAATTACGATATAACGATAAACGGCGAAAAATTCACGGGAAATATCATGTTCCGCGAAAACGCGCTTTCAGCGCAGACGCACGTTGAGCTTACGCTCGATCTCGGAACTGTGACGCTCAAAGAAGGCGACAGGATAGACGTAGATTTGATTTTACTGCCGTGGGGCGATACGAACAGCGCAAACGACGATAACGTGCTGAAAGTACGTGAGGACACGTGTATAAATCCGTGCAGGCTCGATATCAAAGTCGGCGAGGAGATCAAAGACGTATACGTTCCGAAGCTCAGAGCGAAGGAAAACAAAGCCGAATTTACGCTTACGGGCGGCAGGAACAAATGCGTCGTAAGGATATACGGTTTTACAAGCTACAAAGTACCTGATATCGAATATAACACAAAGGACGGCTGGAAGAAATATGAATATGCCGGCGTAAACGGATACGACGGCTATCAGGTGTATTTTGACGAAGACGGCACTTATTCGTTCGCTTTCGTGTTCGATATGGATAAAAACAAGTCTTATGAAATGCGCTTGTCGCAGTAACGGAGGAAATAATGAAAACAAAACTCTTATCCGTAATTCTGATACTCATCACGCTTTCACTATGCGTGATAACGGGGTGTAAGGATATACCGCAGGAAACGACCGGAACTCCGTCGGATATAACGACCGGAGACGAGCCGTCGACACAGGCGGCGGATACCGAGACCGCCGCGGAAACAGATGTTGAAACGGAGGAAATCATCGTGGACGAAGAACCTGTATTCTACGAAAAAACGGAACGCGACCCGCTCGATCCCGAAAACGTCGACGTAAGCGGCGCCGACTGGAACGGTACGATAGCGAACGCGAACGAAAAAGCCGACGGCGTTCAGGCAAAATTCACGGACGCCGGAAGAAAAAAGTTTTTTATAACAAACAAGACCTGTTCCCTTCTTTACGACTTGTCGACAGAGGGCAAAAAGCAGGTCGAGGCGATTTACAACGCTGACGGCAAGCTTTATTTCAACAATCCGATAGACGTTACCGTTACGGACAACAGCGGCAAAAAGTACAGCGCCGCGTTTTCCGTCGGCAACGGCAGAATGAACAGCCACCGTTTGGGCTTTTACTATTACGATTTCCGTTTCTGCGATCAGACGTTTATAAGTGAAGAAACGATAAAGCAGATGAACGAAAACGACGAATATTTCGATATAATCGCAAACAGCGGCAGCTGGGGCAGAAACGATACGAGCAAGGTCGTAAAGAAAGACGGCGTTCTTTCCTTTACGATAGAAAACATTTTTGACCCGTATATACGCGCGCAGGTAAAATTCAGCGCCGAAGAATACGACGCGGTACAGATAACGATGAAAGCCGAATATTCGACAAACGGCAACGTATATATCGCCGCTGGCGCGCAGACCGGCTTCAACGCGGAACAGCACACAGATTTCAAACTGATGCAGGACACATGGACGACCGTTGTAGTTCCGCTTTCGCATCTGCCGGATTATAACGGTTTCGTTACCGCGTTCAGGATCGACGTGGGCTCGCAGGCGGGCGAGAAAGTTGAAATAAAAGAGATAAAAGCGATAAAACGCGGCAACGCCTCCGTTCCCTTCGCGCTCGAACGTATTTTCC
>CACZVC010000176.1 GCA_902784545.1 uncultured Ruminococcus sp.
AGAGCCGTCCGGAGAATACGCGGTCGTTTTAGACGGCGTTTCTCTGTCCTACGGCGGAGTCGAGGCGCTGTCGGATATAAATTTAAAAATAAAGACCGGGCAGACTGTCGGACTTATCGGCGGTACAGGCTCCGGCAAATCGTCGCTTATATCGCTTATCGCGCGGTTTTACGACGCGGACGGCGGAAAAATAACGCTTTTCGGCAGCGACATAAGATCGTACCCCGAAAAACAGCTCCGCATGACAGTCGGCGCGGTACCGCAGAAGGCGGTGCTTTTTGCGGGGACTTTACGCGAAAATCTGCTTTTCGGCGCGGACGGCGCCGACGACGGCGAGATAAAAAAGGCGCTTGACGCCGCTTGCGCGCTCGATTTCGTGCTTGAAAAGGGAGGGCTTGACTGCCCGGTCGAGCAGAACGGGCGCAACTTCTCCGGCGGGCAGAGGGCTCGTCCGCGCTCGATTACGCGACGGACGCGAAAATGCGCGGCGCGGTCGCCGGATACGCAAAGGATATGACGGTCGTTATCGCCGCGCAGCGCGTGTCGAGCGTGCGCGGAGCGGACGTTATTGCCGTGCTCGACGAGGGAAGGATCGTCGGCGCAGGCACGCACGAACAGCTTTTATCCTCCTGCGAGGTTTACAGGCGGATTTACGAATCGCAGACGGGAGGCGGCAATGAATAAGACGCTTTTGAAAAAGATCCTTTCACGTATAAAAAAGCACGCGCCGGTCTTCGTTGTGATAATGCTCCTCTCCGCTCTTTACGCTTTTTGCTCGCTTTACGTTCCGCGGCTCTTCGGTCAGGCGGTCGACCTGCTCGTGCCGGGCGGCGTTGATTTCGGCGCTTTTGCCGTAATACTGATAAAGGCCGCCGCGTTTTCCGCCGCCGCCGCGCTTATACAGTTTTTGATGAGCGTTTTATCGAACCGCGCGGCGTATAAGATAACCGCGGAGCTGAGACTCGATACGTTTGAAAAAATACACCGTCTGCCTATGTCGTATCTTGACGGACACGCGACGGGCGATATCCTTTCGCGCTTTACAAACGACGCGGAAACGTTTTCGGACGGACTTTTGCTCGGCTTTACACAGCTATTCTCGGGCGTTTCGCTTATAATCGGCACGCTTGTGTTTATGCTCGCGATCAAGCCGTCCGTCGCGGCGGCGGTCGTGCTTTTAACGCCGCTTTCGCTGTTTACGGCGAGGCTGATAGCCTCGCGCACGTTCGGGATGTTCTCCAAGAGGTCGAAGGACGCGGCGGATCAGACCGCTTTCGTTACGGAGACCGTGGGCGGGCAAAGGACGGTGCGGGCGTTATCCGCCGAGGCTGATTCACGGAAACGTTTTGAGGAATACAATGAGGCGCTGAAGCGCTCGTCTATGAAATCGACGTTCTTTTCGTCGCTGACAAATCCGTCGACTCGCTGTATAAACGCGATAGTTTACGCCGCGGTGGCGCTTACCGGCGCTTTGTCGGTAATATCCGGCGGAATGACCGTAGGCATGCTTTCGAGCTTTCTGGCGTACGCGAACAAATACACAAAGCCTTTCAACGAGATATCGGGCGTTATAGCCGAGCTTCAGAGCGCTTTCGCCTGCGCGGACAGGATATTCACGTTTCTTTCGCAGGACGAGGAGCCGGAGGACGGGAAAACCGACAGAGCGTCGCTCGGCGACGATATAGAGATCGACAGCGTTTCGTTTTCGTATCTTCCCGAAAAGCCGCTCATCGAAAACCTCAACTTCAAAGCGCCGCCCGGCAAGCACACGGCGATAGTAGGTCCGACCGGGTGCGGCAAAACGACGTTTATAAATCTTCTTATGCGGTTTTACGACGTAAAAAGCGGCGCGATACGGATAGGCGGCGCGGATCTGCGCGATATGAGCCGCAGAAGTCTGCGCGCCGGGTACGGTATGGTATTGCAGGAAACGTGGTTAAGGTACGGCACGGTCGCCGATAATATCGCCGTGTCGAAGCCGGACGCTACAAGAGAGGAGATAGAGGCGGCGGCGAAGGCGGCGCGCGCGCACAGCTTTATCATAAGACTGCCGGACGGCTACGATACGGTCATCGGCGAGGACGGCGGCGGACTTTCCGCGGGGCAGAAACAGCTTTTGTGCATCGCCCGCGTAATGCTGAAAAAGCCGCGTATGCTGATACTCGACGAGGCGACGTCCTCGATAGATACGATGACCGAGAAAAAGATACAGCAGGCGTTCGATACGCTGACGGAGGGCAAAACGGCGTTTATCGTCGCGCACCGTCTTTCAACCGTTCTCAACGCCGACGAGATACTCGTTATGAAGGCGGGCGGCATCGTCGAGCGCGGAACGCATACGGAGCTTCTTTCAAAGAAAGGGCTTTATTACGAGCTGTATCAGAGCCAGTTCGCACAGGGAAAACAGATATAAATTCATTTCAGCTTCAGCGTAATATAAATACTGCCGTTTTTATACTCCGCGGCTATTTCCCCACCCATTTTTTCCGTCAGTATCTTTGCAATAGACAAGCCGAGACCGGTTGACTGCCGCGCGGTATTGAGGGTAAAGAAACGATCAAACAACCGCCCCACGTCAACAGACGACAATTCTTTTGCCATGTTTGAAAATACGATACGATCGTCCGTCATTTCAACGTTAAAATCACCGTCGCTGTATTTTACGGCGTTGCTTATTATATTTTCAAATACGCGCGGCAAAGCCGATTTATCAATACTCCGTACGGTCTTATGCTCCGGTATTTTTACGCACGGCGTTATACCGCGTTTTTCAAATTCCGCGTAAAAGGACAAAACGCTTTCCCTCAATATTTCGCATACGTCTGTTTCTTCAAGCGTAAGCTCCTCTTTTGAATTAAACACGGAATAACGGAACAACTCCTCCGTAAGCTCTCGCATTTTTTCCGCTCTGCCTCTTATATTCTCCGTATAACGGTGCGCGTCACAGGACATATCCTGTGCTTCAAGCAGATCAAGATATCCGAAAACGGCGGTAAGCGGCGTTCTTAAATCGTGAGAAATATTTGTAACTGCTTCCTTTAACTCCCTGTCTCCTCTTTGGTATTTTATCCTCTGTTTTTTAAGCTCGTCGAGCTCTGCCGACAGCTCCGTTGCAAGTCGCCGCACGTATTTGTCGGACGAGGTGACGGATATTTTCATATTAGTCACGTTTGATAAGATCTTTGTCACCTGTCCGCATATCTCATTCACGCTTTTTCTCATTGCATAAATTTTTATTGCAAAAATCACACAGACGACAAACAGCACGGCGCATAACACCCACGGAAGCATAAAATACCTCTTTTAATTGAATTTCTTTTTTCTGAATATGATCGCGCCGGCGGCAACGGACAGAGCTATAACGGCAAGGCTGTATAACGGCGCGGTCATCAAAAACCTGTTTTCCTCCTCCGTCTCCTCGCGCACGAAACGCTGTTTCAGAAGCGCGGAATAAAGCTCCGTTCCGGGATATATTTCCGACATTTCATTTATCTTTTCGTCGGGATACATATACGGCGTAAGTATGCCGTTATAACGGTCTATATTATAAAACGGATCTGTTCTTATAAGATGAATAACGATCTCGCGGAAAGGACTGATCAAATATTCCGGGTTTTTCTGTTTTATCTCCGTAACATCATCCTTTTCCGGGTCGAGCTCGTATACGTTCCCGTTTTCGTCTGTTTCCGTATTTTGCCGGTCGCCGGTATAATAGACGTTATATTCCGGTTGTCTCAGCCAGTCCTCAAAAAGTCCTTTTGCAAGAGCCGAAGAAAATACGAATATTACGCATAAAATAACGGATACCACTTTTCTGCCGCCGACGGCGGAAAAGAATACGAAAACCGAACAGGACGACAGCGTTATAAGATAAAAACCCATTATCACCTTTAACGCAAGCGATACGGGCGTTCTGCCGACAAATCCCGTGTTTATAACAGCCGAAACAGCGGCGCCGAAAAGGAAACAGACGGATACGACGGCGTAGGCTGAAATAAGTTCAGAGAAATACACCTTGATCCTGCTTTTGCCGCAGATTATTTTATTTTTCGCACAGCCGCATATTTCCCCGCTTACCGTCAGGGATATCAGAACGGCTAAACCGACGTTACAGAAAATGAATATATAAAAGTTCAAGCCGTTGCTTTCTCTGATATAAAGCGCAAATAAAACTGATGATACGAAAAGAAAAGCGAACAACACGTATAACAGCCTGTTGTGAACGTATCTGTAAAGCGAGGCGCGTATGAGTTTAAGCATTGTTATCGCCTCCCGTCAGCTTCAAAAAGTACGTTTCAAGGCTTTCGTCGCGCTCGACAAGGCTCAGAAGCTCGCAGTCAAGCGTGTTTACAAGCTCCGATATTTTGAAATCACCGTAAATTTTCGCGTTTTTTTCATCTTTTATCTCATATGAAAGCCCCATTTTATCAAGCGCGACGGCAAGAGCTTTTGTGTCCGTAACCGCTACCTCTTTGCATTTTCGCAGCGACGATATAAGCTCCGCGGCGTTTATCTGCCGCACAACGCGCCCGCAGTCCATTATGCAGTAATCAGTTGCGATTTTTGAAAGCTCGTCAAGTATGTGACTTGATATGACAAACGTGATGTTCTCTTCTCTGTTCAACCTGAGTATAAGCTCGCGTATCTCAACTATGCCCAGCGGATCAAGACCGTTTACCGGCTCATCGAGAAAAACGAGATCGGGCGAGCCTGCAAGCGATAATGCTATGCCGAGTCTCTGTTTCATGCCGAAAGAGAAATTACGCACCGTTTTTTTGCCCGTGTGTTCCAAGCCTACGAGCCTCAGAACAGCTCCCGCGTCAAACGACGGCAATCCGAGCGCCGCCGCCTGAACGGTAAGATTTTCCTTTGCCGTCATATCTGTATACAGCATAGGCTTTTCTATCAGCGCTCCTACGCGTTTTCTTTCACTTTTTATTCTTTTGTCCGTTGATAAAACGCCGAAAAGCGTGTATTCGCCGGAATCCGCTCTCTGCAGATCGCATAATACACGCATCAACGTTGTTTTTCCCGCGCCGTTTTTTCCTATAATACCGTAAACGGCGCCCGACGGGACCTTTATATCCACACTGTCAAGCGCCTTATGTTTGCCGTATTTTTTTGTAAGCGCGGACGATGTAATAACATATTCCATAATATCGTCCTCCTTATCTTTGCCTTTATTATAGCCGCAAAGGTAAAGAAACCGGTAAAGAAAAACGTTAA
>CACZVC010000177.1 GCA_902784545.1 uncultured Ruminococcus sp.
GTTTTATGCTGAACTCCGTCGATTTCTATTACCGTTCTTTTCTCCGCGATATAAAAATCGACGATATAGCTGCCTATGACCTTCTGCCTGTTTACCGTATACGGCAGTCTTTTTAGAAAATTGTACCATATTTCTTTTTCTTCAGGCGTCATGTTTTTTCTCAGAGTTTGAGAATTTGTCACAAGGGATTTGTTGTAGTTGTATGACATATTGTTTTTGTTAAGTGTTGAGGTCGATCGCCTCATCCACCGTGCAAGGCACGGTCCCCCTTCCCCAACAGGGGAAGGTATTGGAGGGGTGAGGTTTGTACAGACTTTTGTCGCCTCATCCACCGCAAGCCGCGAACCCCCAACGCTCTCAAGTTCGCGTCGGGGAACCCCGGCCGCGGTCCCCCTTCCCCAACAGGGGAAGGTATCGTTCGCCTCATCCACCGTGCAAAGCACGGTCCCCTGCCCGGTTCGCGATCACAGATCGCTTCACCGCTTTGGCTAAAAACTTCACACCGTGAAGTTTTCTTAACGCGTCGCGCCCCAACAGGGGAAGGTTATCAAAGGTCCGCTTTTATATAAACCTCGTAACCCGTTTGCGCGGACCAGCAGACTATTATACCGCCGGAGCAGACGGAGATCTTTGAATACGACAAAGGTATCACAAAATTGCCGTCCATATCTATAACGCCTCTCTGCAAGCCCGTGCCGACGACCGCCAGACCTTCATAATACGGCGTGGCGTAAGTATACACCGCGTCGGCGATCCACGCGCCTTTTACCGCGTAAAAGCCGTATTTTCCGCCTTTTTCGACAAGCACGCGCTGGTCGGAGTACGCCTTGGGCTTATAGCCCTCTGGCAGCTTTACCTCGCTGCCGCGCGTATCTATCAGCGTATCGGAATCCTCCTCTATTATCTCGTGCCTTATAGGATGCGTGACTATCTTCCGCACCATAACGTAGCCGCCGTCGAAATAAATGGAGCCGATGCCGTTTTCGTCGCGCCTGCCCATAAGGTCGTAGCCCTCTATCGCTATCCTCAGCTTTTCATTGAGATAATACGGCACGTCGACCTGTACGCCGTCTATCCTTTCCCTGTACGTTATGAATCCGAAGCCCTCGCTGAAATTATAGCAGGATTCGTATATCGCGCCGCGGAGCGTCTCGCCCTCGGCGTTTTTGATGCCGTATTTGTCGCCGTTTCTGAACGCGACAAAGCCTCCCTCCGACTTTCCCCAGCCGGACGGATAGTTATAATGAAGTCCCCTGCTGTCGCGCCGGTCGAAATCCGACTTTTCAAGCTCGTGCGTTTCCGCGTTTATATAATAATACTCGCCGGCAAGCAAAAACAGCGGTCTGTCCTCTTTGTCTCTCTCGTAGGCGTATATCAGCCTTTCCTCGCCCTCGTATTTATATAAAAGCATGCCGAGACCGTCGTAAAAGCTCAGGCTTTTGCCGTCGGATATAACGAGCATACCCATATAAACATCGGCGGCGCTTCTTATTTCCAGGCTTTCAAACTCGGTAAACGTGCGCAGAACGTTTACGGTCCTGACCGAATAACGTGTGCGTATCATATTGTCGCCGAAAACGTCCTCCTTCGGCAATTCGAGCGAGTCAAGACGGTAAAGCGACGTTTTGTTTTTGTCGTACGTGTCCTCGGTGACGTTGACGGTCCTGCCGTTCAGCGCCGGTATCGACGCGTGTATATCGTCGAAAACGCTCGCCGGAGGCTCGGTATCCGCCGGCTCCGTCGTTTCGTCCGCCGCGACGGTATCGCCGGTCCCGGGCGCCGTATCCGTCGATTCGTTCGTATCCGTATCCGGCGGCGCCGCCGTTTCCGGCGACGTTGTGACGTCGGGGCGTTTTATGAATGAAATATCGAAAACGCGCTTGTCGTACAGTATCAGAAGCACCGCGAAAACCGTTATCAGAAACGCGAGCACCGCCGATACGACTATATACTTACTTATTTTTTTCATTCTTCTGTTGTTTCAGCCGCGTCCTCATCCGCGTTCGATTCCTCCTCGCGCTTTACGCACGCGAAGTTGACTATCTTTTCGCCCGGCTTCGGCGTCATAAGTCTTACGCCCGCGGCGGCTCTGCCGGTTATCCTTATTTCCTCGGCGCGGAAGCGTATCACGGTACCGCCGTCGGATATCACCATAACGTCGTCGTCCTCGGATATGGCGGCGATCCCGGCTAAAAGTCCCGTCTTTTCGTTTATGGCGTGGCACTTCATACCCTTGCCGCCCCTGCCGTGGACGGAATACTCGTCAAACGGAGTGCGCTTACCGAGGCCGTTTTCGGTAATGGAAACGAGCATTTTATCATCCTCGACGACAGCCGAGCCGCATATCTCGTCGCCTTCCGCAAGCCTCATACCGCGTACGCCCGCCGCGGTGCGTCCCATGGAGCGCACGTTCTTTTCGTCAAAGCAGACGCACAGACCGGTTTTGCTCGCGATTATGATGTTGTCGTCACCGTCGGTCAGATGCACGGACAGAAGCTCGTTGCCCTCGTCTAAGCTGAGAGCGCGTTTGCCGGTCTTTCTCTGATATTCGAACTCGGACAAGGGCGTTTTCTTGACCGTGCCGTTTTTCGTGACCATAAACAGGTATTTATCGCCCTCGAAATCCGTTACCGGGAAGAACGCCGTTATCTTTTCGTCCTTTTCTATTTCAAGCATATTTACGACGTTCGTGCCCTTGGCGTTTGCGCCCGCCTCGGTTATATTATACGCCTTTTTGACGAAAACCTTACCGGTGTTCGTAAAGAACATTATATAATCGTGCGTGCCGGAAACGACGACGCGCTCGACGAAATCCTCCTCCTTCGTCGCCGTGCCGCGGTTGCCCTTGCCGCCGCGCCTCTGCGCGTTGTACTCGGACAGAGGTCTTCTCTTGAAATAGCCCGCGTGCGTCATGGTGATAACGCATACTCCGCGCTCTATAAGATCCTCGTCGATTATCTCGTCCTCGTCTTCCTCTATCGCCGTTCTTCTCTCGTCGCCGAATTTATCCCTTATTTCGATAAGCTCGGTCTTTATTATTTCAAGCACCTTGCTCTCGTCGGCTAAAACCGCCGTAAGCTCCTCTATCCTCGCTAAAAGTCTGTCGAGCTCTTCCTCTATCTTTATCGTTTCGAGGTTTGAAAGTCTGCCGAGCTGCATTTCAACGATAGCCTGAGCCTGAACGTCGTCAAGCCCGAACGCCGCCATAAGCTGTTCCTTAGCGTCCGGTATCGACTTTGAGCCGCGGATTATCCTTATTACCTCGTCGATGTTGAGTATCGCTATCTTCAAGCCCTCCAAAATGTGCGCTCTCTTCTTTGCGCGGTCAAGCTCGAACGCCGTTCTTCTCCTGATTATCTCCTCCTGATATTTTATGTAGTACGATAAAATATCCTTGAGGCCGAGGACCTTCGGCTCGCCGTTCACGAGCATGAGCATATTTACGGCGCAGGTGTCCTGAAGCTGAGTATATCTGTAAAGCTGATTCAGCAAAAGCTGCGGATTCGCGTCGCGGCGGTATTCTATTACTATTTTCATGCCCTTCCTGTCGGACTCGTCGCGCAGGGCGGTTATGCCGTCCACGCGCTTTGCCTTGACAAGCTCGGCTATGCTCTCGACAAGCATCGATTTGTTTACCTGATACGGTATTTCGTATACCTCGATGCGGTGCTTGTTTTCGATTATCTCGCATTTTGCGCGCACCGTGACCTTGCCCTTGCCGGTGTAATACGCGCGCTTGATGCCGGAGGTGCCGTGTATGGTGCCGTACGTCGGGAAATCGGGACCCTTTATAAACTGCATAAGCTCCTCGACGGAGGCGTCGGGGTTGTCTATTAGATGCACGGTGCCGTTTATGACCTCTGTCATATTGTGCGGAGGTATGTTCGTCGCCATACCGACGGCTATACCGACTGAGCCGTTTACTAAAATGTTCGGGAAGCGCGACGGCAAAACCGTCGGCTCCTTTAAGGTATTGTCAAAGTTGGGCGTAAAGTCGATTACGTCTTTATCTATATCGGCAAGCATCTCGTTCGAGAGCTTTTCGAGCCTCGCCTCGGTATAACGGTAAGCAGCCGCACCGTCGCCGTCGACGTTGCCGAAGTTGCCCTGACCGAAAACGAGCGGATATCGCAGCGAAAACGGCTGTGCGAGACGCACCATCGCGTCGTAAACCGAGCTGTCGCCGTGCGGATGGTATGAGCCTAACACGTCGCCGACGACCTTCGCCGATTTTACCGTCGGCTTGTCGTAGGTGTAGTTTTTCTCATACATCGAATAAAGAATACGGCGGTGAACGGGTTTAAGACCGTCGCGCACGTCGGGCAGAGCTCTGTCCACGATGACGGACATCGAGTATTCAAGGAAGGACTTGCGCACTTCCTTTTCGATGATTGTTTCGATTATCTTCTGATCCGGAAATTCAATGTTTTCGTTGTTGTCGTAATTTTTCTTCACGATCTTTACCTTTTTCTTTAAAATTCTTTATGTATTAACCTTCCCCCTTTGGGGAAGGGGGACCACGGCCGGGGTTCCCCGACGCGAACTTGAGAGCGTTGGGGGTTCGCGGCGTGTGGTGGATGAGGCGAACGATACCTTCCCCTGTTGGGGAAGGGGGACCGCTTGCGGTGGATGAGGCGAACACCTCTTATTCAGACTTCACCTTTCCCGCGCCCCGCCGGCTTCAAATCATTTACCGTAAGCCCGAACTTCATCAATATATCTTCGCAGACCTTGATAAAATTCGTATTGACGGCTTTGTTTGTATAACGCAGTACCTGTATTCCGAGCTTGTTCAGATCCGCGTCTCTTTCTTTGTCTTTTTCTTCGTTTTCTTTTGTTTTATGCTGAACTCCGTCGATTTCTATTACCGTTCTTTTCTCCGCGATATAAAAATCGACGATATAGCTGCCTATGACCTTCTGCCTGTTTACCGTA
>CACZVC010000178.1 GCA_902784545.1 uncultured Ruminococcus sp.
TGTCGTTTCTTCATCCGTGTCGCGTTCTGTTATACCGTTCCACGACCTGAATAAAACGGATATGCACCAGATCCCGGCAAGAGCCACGACGGTGTAGATTATCCTTGCGCCGATAGATTCCTGTCCGCCGAATATCCACGCCACGACGTCAAAACCGAACACGCCTATGCTGCCCCAGTTAAGAGCGCCGATTATAGCAAGCGTCAAGGCTGTTTTATCAATGACTACCATACATATCATCCTTTCCGACGGAGATTTTTCTCCGTACCGTATGATAGTATGTCTGTTTTGCGTTATTTTATACCGCCGGGGTTGTGATCGCGGAAGTATCCGCGGGAGTGACCTCAGTCGTATCCGTCGACGTGCCGGGATTGAGCGGCGCTATCTGCGGAACGTACGTTTTTACGGTTATCGTTCCCATGCTTGCCGTGGAGTTTATAAAGTTTGACAGCTGAGCGTCGTTCGCTATATAGTTCGCGGCTTTTACAAGCTCTTCAAGAGTTATCGTTGCGGCGGGCGCTTTCAGATTGAAGTTGTATTTTGAAAGATCGCCTTCACATTCTATTACAACGTTGCCTTTTTTGGTGTCCGCCGTGATCTCCTTGCCGGATACGACGGCGTTTATATTGCCTTCCTCAACGGTCACGGCAAGAGTTTTTCCCGTAACATGCTGGAGGTTCACATAGCCCTTGCCGACGTTTGCGGTAACTGTCGACTCCGTAAGGATATCGGACGCGGTCAGATTTCCGTTTCCTATCGTTACGTTGTAATCGGTATTGTTGACGTAACCGGCGATGTTGACGTTGCCGTTTTTAACGTTTACGTCGATGACTTTGAGATCGAATTTTTCGGAAACGTAGACCGTAAGCGATTTTGTTCCCGCGGTAAGCTTTCTGTCGCGCAGGAAATAGCGGAAGCCCTTGAACCTGATCTTTCCGTTTTCGATTATATCCGTGATGTTCAGCAGATTGACGGTATCCTCGATAACGAGCGCTCTGTTGTCCACCTCGCATATATATCCGGCGGATGAAAAGTTTTTCATATAGACTTTGTTTTCTTCCGCTCCGCAGATTATATTAACGTCGCAGTCGCCGACGTCGATCTGCAGCTTGCCTATGGTGTCGTTTGAAAAATCGTATTCAGCCTCGGACTGACCGTTTTCTATTTTCGTATCGTACAGATCGATGTTCTGGCGCTTTGCCTGAAGCATCGCGACGGAACAAGTAAGAAGACCGACGATGACGAGTATGACTGAAATTATAAGAAATATAATTGATACCGGCTTCATAATTTGCTGCACACTCCTTTCACGAAGCTGACGAGCCTCGTAAGCTGTCCGAACAGGAATTTATAAAGCACGAACATTTTCTTGAATAAAAACGGGGCAAGTCTGACGATGTAGTTATAAAGCAGTATGGAAACACCGAGCGTGACGCCGCCGGCAACGATGCCGAGGCCGATCTCGAAAACACCCGGAATCGCTCTGCCCTGCGTTATTTCTATAACGCCGAAAATAATCGCCATGAGCGACAGCGCCGTGCCCGCGGCTGCTATGATAACGAGCGCGACCGAGAACACTATTACGAGCGCGATTATTGCAGCGTACAGCGCGAGGAATATAACCGTTACGGCGATGACAAGCGCTATAAGAAGCGGAATAAGGAATATAAGTCCAATAATGTACGTCGTCTTCGCCCTGCTCGACATATTTTTGACGCTTACCTTGCTGTTCTTTTTGGCGGGCGCGGTCTTTGCGTTTTTACCTGACGTCAGTTCCTTGGAGGCAGGCTTTTTGACCGGCTTTTTCTTCGGCTGCTTGACTTTGATATCATCGTCTTCGTCGTTGAAATAATCGTCGACCGTTACGGAGGGCGCGGGTTCAACGCCGTTTTCTATTTCCTCTATCACCTTGTCGGGATTTTTCTTTTTGACGTCCTCTTTTTTCTCCGGCTCTTCAAAGCCGGCGTCTTCATCCGAAAAAAGGTCTTCGTCAATGCTGATTATATTAAGACTGTCGTCGGGTTTAACTCCGTCTTTATCCTCATCCTCGGTTTCGGGCGCGTCCGCCTCTTTTTCGGGCTCCGCCGTATTGTCCTCCGGGACAATATCCGGCGTATCTGACGGCGTGTCCTCCGTTCCGGCGTTTATCTGACCGTAACCTTCGATTATCGCGGACGCGATACCGTCGACGCCGCCCGCGGCCTCTATTTTTTGTTCAAGCTCGTTTTCAGGAACGTCCGATAAAGCTTTTTTCAGCTTTTCGATACTGTCGTTGACCTTATCCTCGTCAAGTCCGGATGAGGCGAGCTTTTCCCTTATCTCATCATAACTGAATTCCAATGTGTCGAAGACCTCCTTTTTCGCGCAAAATAATTTGCCGCAGAATATTGCAATATTATGATCTTTGTGATATAATATGTAAAAAGAGCAGAATTCCGCCTTTTGGGGTATTATACCACAACAATATAAAAAAATACAGTATTATTTTATTATTTAAAAAAGAATTTTAAAAATGTTCATATCAACCAAGCGAGGGCAAATATAAATGAGAATGAGAAGAAAAAAACACGGGCAGGAAAGGCTTTCCGCGTGCGGCGAGCTGATACTACCCGAAAGCATAACGCCGTCGGATGAAATATTCGGTAATACCGCGCCGGTCCATCTTGAAATAGGCTGCGGAAAGGGCGATTTTGTATGCGGAATGGCGGAAAAACATCCCGATATAAATTTTATTGCGATCGAACGTATATCAGACGTGCTTATGCTCGCGGCGGAAAAGGTCAAAGCAAAGGGATTGAAAAACGTGAGGCTCGCGGTCATGAACGCGGCGAATCTCGCGGAGCGCATAACGCCTCACAGTATCGAGCGTATATATCTCAACTTTTCGGACCCGTGGCCTAAAAAGGGCTACGCCAAGCGCAGACTTACGTATAAAGCGTTTCTCGATATCTATAAAACGCTTCTTGAAGAAAACGGAAGCATTTTCGTAAAGACAGACGATATCGGTTTATATGAGTTTTCGCTTACCGAATTATCCGAAAACGGTTTCACGATAACCGATAAAACGACGGACCTGCACGCAAGCGAATACGCAAATGACAACGTAATGACTGAATATGAGCGCATTTTCACGTCGTCGGGCAAAAAAATAAATATGCTCCGCGCATATCTGAAAGGAGACAGCGGAAATGAGTAAAGTTACCTGGAAAGGCTCCACCCTGCTTTCGCCTCTGCCGGTCGTCGCGGTAACGTGCGGCGAGGGAGACGAGGCGAATATAATAACGATAGCGTGGACGGGAATAATGTGCTCCAACCCGCCGAAAACGTACGTTTCGATACGCCCGGAAAGACATTCTCACTCGCTTGTGTCGAAAACCGGCGAATTATGCATAAATCTCGTGCCGTCGCAGCTTATCAAAAAGGTCGACTGGTGCGGCGTGCGCTCGGGACGCGACGTTGACAAATTTGAAAAAATGAATTTTACAAAAGAGCCGTGTACGGAAATCGGCTGTCCGCAGATCGCCGAATCTCCCCTGACGCTCGAGTGCAAGGTGTCGGACGTGCTTCATTTAGGCAGTCACGACGCGTTTATATGCGATATAGTCGCCGTCAACGCCGACGAGAGCATCATAGATGAAAAGGGCAAGCTGCACCTTGAAAAAGCCGGACTTGCCGCGTACAGTCACGGCGAGTATTTCGCACTCGGCAAAAAAATAGGCAAATTCGGCTTTTCACACAACAAACGCGGCAAGAAATAATCCTCGCCGTACAATCTGAATGTTGAAAAACGACGCCGCCGTTATGATTACTGTCATAACGGCGGCGTTTGTTTTTGAGATCTTGTTTTTTATTCGCTTCTCAGAGCAAGCACGGGGTCCTTGAACGAGGCTTTAGCCGCCGGGAAAATGCCGCCTAAAAACGTAAGGAACACGCTCAATATAACGAGTATGATCGCGCCCGGTATCGGCATTATCGCGTTCACGTCGTTCGCTCCGGCAAAATAATGTATAAGCGCGTTTCCGGGTATCAGAAGCAGGGCGCTTATGCCCACACCCAGAAGTCCGGCGAAAAGTCCTATAATAAACGTTTCGGCGTTGAACACCTGGAAAATATTGAGCCTCGAAGCGCCGATAGCGCGGAGTATGCCTATTTCCTTCGTTCTTTCAAGCACGGAAATATACGTGATTATGCCTATCATGATAGATGACACTACGAGAGAAACGGCGACGAAGGCGATAAGAACGTACGATACGACGTTTATGATCGTCGTGATGGACGACATAAGAAGTCCGACGTAATCGGTATACGTTATTTTGTTTTCCTCAGTTGTGTTTCTGTTGTATTCCTTGATAACTCCGGCGATCTTGTCCTTCGCTTCAAACGTGTCGGCGTAGATGTTTATCGACGTCGGCGCGTCTTTTGATATAACGCCGAACGCGGTCATATTGTCGTTATACGATCCGGCTGATACATACTTGTCGTAAACCGTTATAAGCGCGTCGTCGGACGGATCCTGCATATACATATCGAGCAGTCCCGCAAGCTGCGCCTCGCCCATTGTCGAAGCGCCGGCGCCCGCCATTTGCGTGATATCTATGCCGAGCGAGGTCAGATCGATTTTTTTGAGCATTATAAGCTCGCCGCAGAGGCGCGCTTTTTCGCTTATCCCGAGTCCGTTTATATACTTTATCGCGTCCTCTTTTTTCGTCTCGTCGCTTCCCGCTTCGAACGAAAGACCGTTAAGCACGTTCTTTTCCTTGTCATTCATCTGCGCTTTGACGACCGCGCTGTTGTCCGTGCGGTCTATTATGAAATCGGTCAGAGCTTTCGTATAACCGATATTCATCGTCAGCGTTATACCCGTGGTGCCGCTTGCCGGTCTTAC
>CACZVC010000179.1 GCA_902784545.1 uncultured Ruminococcus sp.
GTGAGTCCTATCTTATGGCAGAATTCCACGGACGTGGGATCGCCGCCGTGCTCGCCGCAGATGCCCATATGCATCTCGGGACGTACCTGTTTGCCGAGCTTTACAGCCATTTCCATGAGCTTGCCGACGCCGGCCTGGTCGAGCTTTGCGAACGGGTCGTTCTCATAGATCTTGGTATCATAGTACGAGGGCAGGAACTTGCCGGCGTCGTCACGGCTGAAGCCGAACGTCATCTGCGTCAGGTCGTTCGTGCCGAAGCAGAAGAACTCCGCTTCCTTCGCGATCTCGTCGGCGGTGAGAGCCGCACGCGGGATCTCTATCATCGTACCGACTTCATATTTGAGGTCGACGCCCGCAGCCTTGATCTCGGCGTCGGCGGTCTCGACGACTACGTTCTTAACGAACTTGAGCTCTTTGACTTCGCCTACGAGCGGGATCATTATCTCGGGGCATACCTTCCAGTCGGGATGCTTCTTCTGTACGTTGATGGCGGCGCGGATGACAGCCTTTGTCTGCATTACCGCGATCTCGGGATACGTTACGGTCAGACGGCAGCCTCTGTGACCCATCATCGGGTTGGCTTCGTGCAGACCCTGGATTATACCCTTTATCGTCTCAACGGACTTGTTCTGCGCTTTTGCAAGAGCTTCGATCTCGGCTTCCTCGGTCGGAACGAACTCGTGCAGAGGCGGATCGAGGAATCTGATCGTTACGGGGCAGCCTTCGAGAGCTTCGTAAAGAGCTTCGAAGTCGGCCTGCTGCATCGGCATTATCTTTGCAAGCGCGGCTTCTCTCTCTTCCTTCGTGTCGGAGCAGATCATCTCGCGGAACGCGGCGATCCTTGCCGGCTCGAAGAACATATGCTCGGTACGGCAGAGACCGATACCCTCGGCGCCGAGCTCGCGGGCTTTCTTGGCGTCGCGCGGCGTGTCGGCGTTCGTTCTTACCTGCAGTTTTCTGAACTGGTCAGCCCAGCCCATGATCCTGCCGAACTCGCCTTCGACCTTTGCGTCGACGGTCGGGATGGCTTCGCCGTAGATGTTGCCGGTGGAGCCGTCTATGGATATTACGTCGCCCTCATGGAACGTTCTTCCGGCGAGCGTGAACTGCTTGTTTTCTTCATCCATCACTATCGCGCCGCAGCCCGATACGCAGCAGGTTCCCATGCCGCGGGCAACAACGGCGGCGTGCGATGTCATACCGCCGCGGACGGTGAGTATGCCCTGCGAAGCCTTCATACCGGTGATATCCTCCGGCGAGGTCTCAAGACGGACGAGAACGACTTTCTTGCCCTGTTTCTTCCAGGCTTCCGCATCCTCTGCCGAGAATACGATCTGACCGCAGGCTGCGCCGGGGGAAGCGCCGAGGCCCTTGCCTATCGGCGTGGCGGCTTTGAGAGCCTTTGTGTCGAACTGCGGGTGAAGCAGCGTGTCAAGGTTTCTCGGATCTATCATGAGAACCGCCTCTTCGGGCGTTCTCATACCCTCGTCAACGAGGTCGCAGGCGATCTTGAGAGCGGCTTTCGCTGTTCTCTTGCCGTTTCTGGTCTGGAGCATATAGAGCTTGCCGTGCTCGACGGTGAACTCCATATCCTGCATATCTCTATAATGGCTTTCAAGCGTCTTGCAGACGTCTACGAACTGCTTGAACGCCTCGGGGAATTTCTGTTCCATCTCGGTTATCTTCATAGGCGTACGCACGCCGGCGACAACGTCTTCGCCCTGTGCGTTGGTGAGGAATTCACCGAACAGACCTTTTTCGCCGGTAGCGGGGTCGCGCGTGAACGCAACGCCGGTGCCGCAGTCGTCGCCCATGTTGCCGAACGCCATCATCTGTACGTTGACGGCGGTGCCCCATGAATACGGGATGTCGTTATCACGTCTGTAAACGTTGGCTCTCGGGTTGTCCCAGGAACGGAAAACGGCTTTGATGGCGCCCATCAGCTGTTCCTTCGGGTCGGACGGGAAGTCCTCGCCGATCTTGGACTTGTATTCGGCTTTGAACTGCTCGGCGAGTTTCTTCAGATCGTCGGCGTCGAGGTCGATATCGTTCTTTACGCCCTTTTCGGCTTTCATCTTGTCGATGAGCTGTTCAAAATACTTTTTGCCGACTTCCATAACGACGTCGGAATACATCTGGATGAATCTTCTGTAGCAGTCATACGCCCATCTGGGGTTGCCGGATTTTGCGGACAGGACCTTTACGACCTCCTCGTTAAGACCGAGGTTGAGTATCGTGTCCATCATGCCGGGCATAGACGCTCTCGCGCCGGAACGAACGGAAACGAGAAGCGGATTTTCCTTATCGCCGAACTTTTTGCCGGTGATCTTCTCCATTTTCTCGATATATTCCATTATCTGCGCCTGGATCTCGGGGTTGATCTGTCTGCCGTCCTCATAATACTGGGTGCACGCCTCTGTAGAGATCGTGAAGCCCTGGGGAACGGGAAGCCCGATGTTGGTCATTTCGGCAAGGTTGGCGCCTTTGCCGCCGAGCAGCTCGCGCATGTTTGCGTTACCTTCGGTAAAAAGGTAAATGTACTTGTGTGCCATTTTTTATATCCTTTCATTTAAAAAATTTACTTATACACTCTGTGCATACACAGATATATTATCATCATTTTCTTACAAAATCAATAGCAAATAATGACAAATGTAAAATTTGCGATAAAAATTTATGCGTAAAGCGAAATTTCGGAAGTTTTACCGGCAAACGGATGCAAAGGATGATCGACTGCGAAAAAAAACAGGTATTGAATTTTACCTGTTTATTTTTTCTTTTTATGTTCCGCTCCGGCGGAACATCGCATTCGGCGCCGAGGGGGGGTGGCGCCCGAATGCGCATTGCGGCTGATAAAAAAACCGGCTTTTTTAATTCGCTCCATACGGATCGTATTTGTCTCTTTTTCCAAAATTACATCTTTCACATAACGTTCTTAAATTTGAAAGTTCAGTTTTTCCACCTTTAGAAACGGGTTTGATATGATCAACATGAAGTTTTACGCCGTCACGTTGAGCAGAGGCACCGCAAAGAACACATTTAAAACCATCTCTTTTCATTACATCATATCTCAGAGAATCGGTCATGATCTCTCGTTGATACTTCATATTTTCTTTTTTTGTTTTAGTCTCTTTTATCTTGTTAACTGCGTTATTATAGCAAGATGATAATTCTTCTATATTATAGTCATGGTATGTTTCATATGACTTTCTTCCTTGCGGACTTACATATGATTTTTTGACATGCATTGTTGTTGATGTGTTCGGCGAAAGTCTTATACTGTCGCATAAATCATATTCTATTTTCTTAAAGAATCTATTATTTTCGCACAATTCATTTTCTACATCATTGCAACTAGTTAAGATTTTTTGATATTCATTATTATAAATGTTACTCTGCTTTTTATTGTGATTAACAGAATTAATCAAATCCTTATAAAAAATAGTGTGTTGGATTATATCATCACATAACGCATCATATAAACTGATTCTATCGTATTCTTTTTTTGAAACACACCGTTTAATATACGTATATGATGGATTGACAGGGTAAAACACATATTTCTTGTTTAAATCTTTCACTTTTTGAATTTTTTGACTGTTCTGCAATACGAATTCTTTACGTTTTGATTTAATTGACACAAGTGAAATGATGAAAATAATCAAAACACAAATAAAATCTATGTATATGAATGGTGGAAAATCAAAATTATACATATTTTTTCAACCTAAAACTGATTTTTTATAAGCGCAATTCACGATAGACGACAGCTCTTGGGGGTCCCACCCGTGAACCCCCACCGCTATGCGCGGCGGGGAACCCCGGGCACCCCTCCGTGCCGCTTCGCGTCACAACCCTCAAACCCCCTTACCCCTCTCACGGATAAAAATCCGATGGTGCGCGCGCGGCGGCGGGCAGGGGTACACCCGTGTACGGCTGACGTGAAGAAATAAAACGCGGAACGGGTGCACCGACTTTCTTTTTTCAGGCTCTTTAAGTCGGCTCCGCCGACTCCGATTTTTATTCTTTATTCTTTCTTCTTTTTGATTTATTCTTTATTTTTTGATTTATTCTTTATTGACGTTTCTCCCAGCCGTCCGTCAGTCGAGTATGGTTATCCTGCCCTCGACGTGTGCGTCAAGCCCCTGATTCGTGGCGAAAAATTCCTCGACCACGTTATTGAACGAGGTAACGACTACGCGGGGGCGCATCCTGTTTTTTATCGGCCCGATCGGGACGTTGAAGAACTTTTCAAAATTGTTGTAGTGATACGCCTGCATCGCTATAAGCAGCACGTCGCCGTCCTCTATCTCCTTGCCGCGGAAGGACAGCTCCTCGAGCTTGTGCGTGCTCTTGCGGTAGACTATGCGCACGCCTTTGGAGTACTGGTAAAATTCCGTATGTCCCTCCCAAGCCTCGTCGCGCATAACGTACTGTATCATCCGTCTGAATTCGCCGCCCGTGACTTTAAGCATATACACCGCGTCGTCGAACGGCGTGTTTTCGGTCATATCCTGATATTCGACGACGGGACCCATGGCTTTTTTGCGTATCGCGCCGGAGCCCATGAGCATTATATCGAAGCTCGATTCGTACTGGATGATATCGGCGTAGAGGTTGCCCATCTCCGTCTCCTGTATGCGGCTCGGATGCGTGAGCTCGCGTGCGAACGTAGTGACGAGGCGGTGATATTTCGCGTCCGTCTGGCTTTTATACCGGTCGATTATCATATCGACGACGGGGTCGGACGGAGCGGTGCGCTCGTCTATCGGCTGCAGTCTCCATTCCCTTTTTACAATGCGTTTTTCGACGTCGTCGTAAACGATATCGAATCTGCCTATCTGCCCCGAGCCGGTGCCCGCCTGCACTATCGGCACGCCGTTGACGACCTCCGGCTCCTCCATGAACGTATGGGAGTGACCGCCGATTATCATATCGACGCCCCAGTCGGGATCGAGGAGCGACGCGAGCTGTCTGTCCTTTTCTATGCCTATGTGCGTCAGAAGAACGAGCATATCCGTGTCCTTGGTGCGGTAGTTGTCGGATATTATACCGACCTCCTTCGCCGCCTCCTCGACGTCTATGTACGTGCCTATGACGCGCTCGCTTTTGGCGGAGCTTATGACCTCCTCCGTCAAAAGACCGATGAACATTATCCGCATACCGTCTATATCTATATTCAGATACGGCTTGAAAAGGCGGGAATTGTTCAGCGTTATGAACAGGTCGGCGTTTATTATCGGGAATTTAGCGCACTTTTCGAGAAACAGCAGATGCGCTATGCCGTAATCTATCTCGTGGTTGCCTATCGTTGTGACGTCGGGCGCAAGCGTGTTCATCATATCTATGGTCGACAGCCCCATGAATTCAGAATCTATAACGGAGCCGCGGAACATATCGCCGGCGTTTGCGAGGATAACGTTTTTCTCCTCCGAGCGCACTTTTTTAACGTAGCCCGACAGTCTTGAAAGACCGCCCTTAAACACGCCGAAGCCGCCGCGCGTGGGCAGAAAATCGCCGTGTATGTCGTTTATGTGAAGTATCGTAAGTTTCTTTTGCATTTAAAACTCCTGTAATATTATTTTTACCGTCAGCGTCGAGAATGCCGGCACGGTAACGTTTACGGTTTTGCCGTCCGTCTTTATTCCGTTCAACGGCTTTTCGGTGTTTTCGCAGATATACGCGGCTTTTATTTCCCTGCCGAACGATACCGAGGCGGGCTGATCCCTGCCGGTAACGTCGTAAAGCCTTATTATCATTCCCTCGCCGTCCTCGGAAAGCTTGGCGCACGAAACGCGGATATCTCCCTTGACGTTGAGCAGACTCGCTTCAAGCGGCAGACCGCCTCCGTGCTTCGTCGCGGAAAGAAACGCTATCGGCTTGCAGAACGACGTTGAAATATCCTTGACTTTTTCCGGCGCGGCGACTGCGACGCCTATTCTGATATCATGTATTCCGCGCTCCGGGTAAGGATCGGGATCGTACGCCGAGCGTATAAGCGTTACGCTCATTTCCTTGTCGTAATATCTGTAACCGTATTTCGTATCGGTGAAAAGCGCCGCGCTGTCATCGCCGTTGTCGGCGCATATATACGAAAGGGCGGGTATATCGTGGGCGAGCTGATTTCTTTTGATCGCGCCGTAGGGAATATCGGCGCTGAAAACGCCGCCGTTGTCGTAGCCGACGGGAACGGAGAACGAAAGCTGCGGCACCTTTTGTCCGCGCACCGCCGCCTCGCTCCAGTCGACGCGCGTGATGAATTCAAGCGTCGGGCTGTCCTTTTTGAGAAGCACCGTACATTCGAGGCGCGACGCGCCGAAGCTCATTTCATATCTCATACTGCCGGAAAGCGGCGTAGCGTCGAGATTCGTATATCTCACGCCGCATTCGGCGTTGAGATCGCGCACGCGCATATACGGACCGACGCGCCAGCTCGTCATGCCGTAGACCGGGTTTTCGTCGATATATTTGAAATAACACGACGGTCTGTCGATCAGCTCTTTCCCCGTCTTTTTGTTTATAAGACTTGTCAGACGCGCGGTCTTTTTGTCGAACACCGCGCGGATCAGGTCGTTTTCAAGCACGAGCGGAGCGTCGTTTATATGCTTATCCACGTATTCGTACACCTGCGGGCGCGGATCCTTGTGACCGTCCCTTTCGGTCTGTTTCAGGATAAGCGTCGTATAACCGAACGCGGGTACGTCGGCTTTTACGAGCAGCGTGGAATATGAATGTCCCCAGTAGCCCGCGCCGCTGTTGAGCACCGCGAACGGGACGTTTTTGCCGTCCTTATCCTCTATCATCGCGTCGTCGAAGCCGGGCGTGTAATCCCATACGGTTATTTCGGTATATTCGCTCCTGTCGAGCGCCGTCGTATTGAAAAGCTGTATCGCGCGGACGGGTCCGTTGCCGCGCTCAGCGGCGGTGAATCTGAAATGCGTGTTCTGCGCCGCCAGATATCCCGCGCCGCCGCCCTCGGACGTCGTTTCGCCGGGATCGGCGAACGGTATCGACGAGGTGTCCGTCATCTCCGATATGCGGCGCATACTCTGATTGGCGTAAACGTTTGCCGCCGCCATAGCCTCCTGAAATCTGCCGAGCGCGAATTCACGCGTTTCGATCGTGCCGGAGCCGGGGAGGATGTCGTGGAAATGGTTGAACAGAACGTTCCTCCAGGCGTGATCGAGCCTGCCCGTCTCGCGCGGCGCGCCGTTTGCCGCCGCCATCGCGGAAAGTGCCTCCGCGTCGTTGAGCCTCGTTTCCGCTATGCGGTTGGCGGCTTTTATGCGCGTCTGCGTCGTGTAACAGCCGGTAAACAGGAAATTGCGCTCCGTATCGTATACCGGGAAATCGTTTTTGCTGTTTTTGAGTATGTTGAAATATTCCCTGAACGTGCCGAAGCGGATGACCGGCGTGAGCGGCCAGCTCTGATATTCCTTAATGCGCTCTATATCGCGCCTCGACGGTCCGCCGCCGTGGTCGCCGATGCCGAAAACGCATAAATACGTATCGAGGTTTTCTCTTTGGCAGAAATCGGGTATTATCTCGAATTTGAACGGGCTTATCTCGCCGTTATACCACGCGTGTTCGCGGTAGACGAGCACGCTTTTGCCGGACGGCGAGGCGTAGCGGTAAACGCACGGACCCTCGTGTCCGCGGCAATGG
This sequence comes from uncultured Ruminococcus sp., assembly GCA_902784545.1. Taxonomy (GTDB): domain Bacteria; phylum Bacillota; class Clostridia; order Oscillospirales; family CAG-272; genus UBA1248. The sequence continues at coordinate 7,666 of CACZVC010000179.1, forward strand.
TACATGAATCCGACGCCGGCGGACGCCAGTATCTCGGGTACGTTCAGGTTATGTCCGAACGTGTCCGGCACGAAGTCGATATCGAGGGAATCCTCGGGTATGTCGAGCAGCTTCGACAGATATTTGCGCGATTGCAGAATCTGCCTCGTCAAAGACTCGCCGTCGGGCATATTCTTGTCCGGCTCGACCCATTCCGCCGCCGTGACCTCCCACCTGCCCTCTTTGATACGCTCTTTTATCTCGGGCAGCATTTCGGGGCAGAAGCGGTCGATTATCTCATACGTCGACGCCTGCGACTGACCGAACGTCATATCGGGAAAGTCGCGCATCAGATTCAGTACCGTGCGGAACGTTTCGACCGTCACGGCGGCGGTCTCGTTGTAGCCCCACATCCAGTTCATATCTATATGCGCGTGGGAAATAAACAGCTCCGTGTACTTTTTCGCCTCAGGCTGAAGCGCCATAAGCGACGCCTCGGCTTCCTCCGCGGCTTTTTTCGTTATCACGCCGTTTTCTTCAACGCATTTCAGAAGCGCGTCGGCGGCGTTTTCTATCAGGCTGTCAAATTTGCCGCCGTTGTTTTTCGAAATTCCGTCAAGGTACGATATCTCGGAGATTATCCTCTCCGCGTGTGTGCCGTTTTGTCTGTAACCGTCAAGAGTTTTAAGTTTCTGAAGGTAGGTCATAAAATCATCCTTTCTTTATAGGAAATGGGGGGAAACAGATTCATAAAGAATAAAGAAGAAAGAAAAAAGAATAAAGAATAAAAATCGGAAACGTCGCTTGTAGGGGAGGGGTCTGCCCTCCCGCAAATTACCGCTGCACGATAAACGAAGCCGTTTGTAGGGGAGGGGTCCGCCCTCCCGCAAATTACCGCCGCATGATAAACGAAGCCGTTTGTAGGGGAGGGGTCTGCCCTCCCGTTCCATTCATCGCAAAGCGCGGTATATCGCCCGAATAAGCGATATGTCCTCCGGACGCGATATGCCTTTCAGGCGCGATATGCCCCTTCGGGGCGTGAGGAGAAACAGCGGTTAAGAATAATGAAATCAATAAACTGTATAAAATAAGCGCGCGGCGCGGTGGGGGGGGACGCCCGCGCGCGCAGCTTACGCTGCAAAGTCCCCGGAT
>CACZVC010000180.1 GCA_902784545.1 uncultured Ruminococcus sp.
GCCCGGGTATTCGCGCACGTATATGCGGTAGTTTATGACCGAGGCGAGCGAGCCGATTATCGAGCAGAGCCCCGCAGTGTCCGCGCCGTATATGAGCGCGGCGAAGTTTTTCGTAAACGGATAAAGCACTATCGTTGACGGCACGTTCGAGATAATCTGGCTCAACCCGAGCGACCACCAGTATTCATGTCCGGCGACGGCGCCGCTCAAAAACGATGCTATCTTTTCGTTTGAGGCGATGGATGATGAGAAGATAAAGAAGCATAAGAAGGTCAGAAGCAGGACGTAATCGACCTTCAAAAATATCTTTACGTCGATTATCGCGACGGAAACGATGACGGCGGCGAGTATGATATACCAGTACGGCGTGCGCGAAACGACCGTGAAAACGACCGCGGCGAACGATACGATATACGCGACGCGGCGCGGCGCGTTGTCGGCTTTGCTTTCGCCGTCAGTCTCCGGCTCTATCGTCTCCCTCGGGTCCTTTCTGTATAAAAACAGTACGAAAATGACGAGGAGCGCCGCCGACAGGGCGGAGAGCGGAAGCATATGGAGCATGAAATGCCACGCGCTTACGTCGGCTTTGCCATATAAAAACAGATTCTGCGGCGAGCCGAAAGGCATAAGCATCGAGCCGCGTATCGCGGCTATGTTTTCCATAGTTATTACGGGCAGGATGTATTTTTCCTTGCCGCCGCGGCGGAAAACGAGTATCGTTATCGGTACGAAGATTATAAGCGAAACGTCGTTCGTCACGAACATCGAGGTGAAAAACACGCCGAAAACGAGGAAAAGCGAAAGCGTGCTCATCCTCCGCAGCTTTGACGATAACGAGATGACGGGCTGAAGCACGTTTTCCTTTTTAAAGCCCTCGAGCACGCACAGCATCATAAGAAGTATTCCGAGCGTGCGCCAGTCTATGTCCGTAAGCAGTTCCTTTGTCGGCGGCGTTATGAACAGCGCCGCGACAGCCGCCGCAACGGACAAAACGAGCATCAGCTCTTTTTTTATAAAGGTCAGTACCTTTTTCATTCGATCCCTTCCGGTCAGAAATAATAAGAAAAAACAGATAACGATCCCGTCGCCGCGCGGGTGATGCGCTTTCGTTTGTCAAAGAAAACAGAAGCAAAACGCGGCGCCGCCTCTTTTAATTTATGATAAAGAATCACTCTTTATTACCGGCCGCCGCGCGGACCGATCCGTACTCCGTGTAGATCATACCGCCGTACCCTCTCTCCGACTTCATAAGACTTACCCTGCCTAACAGGCAGGAGACGGGTCTTACGGTTATATCGCCGCCCGGCTGTCTGTCGGCGCGGCGCAGGAGCGTTATATGCGGTCTGAACGGCTTTTTATCGTACGGTATGCCGTTTTCATCAAGCGCGCGCCTCAGCCTTGCCGCGTATTCCTTCAATCCGCCGGAAACGTCTAACCCGGCGTAATAAAGGTCGCCGAAGCTCCCGACCCTGTCAAGCGAAACGGAGGACGCGGAAAAAGGAACGGAGCGCATTACGGACAAAACCTTTGCCGGCTCCGCGTATTCGCCTATGAAGGCGAGAGTTATATGCAGGTTTTCTTCCTTTGTGTAACCGCCGCAGACGCCGCGCGCCCTGAACTGCCTTTGAATATCCTTCAAAGCGGCAACGGTCTCTTTGTCGGGCAGTAAAGCTATGAACAGTCTCATGACATCATTCTATCATCCATATATGAATAAATCTACTGAAATTAAAATTTACATTCATATTATTGACAATTTATATATTTCAGTTATAATAAAGAAAAGAACGAGCGTTTGAGGTGAAAGGTGACTTTATGAAAGCTGAAAAACTATACCCTGTGTGCAAAAATTATATATGGGGCGGGGAAAAGCTGATAAAAAAATACGGCAAGGATGAAAACACCGTACCCTGCGCGGAAAGCTGGGAGCTGTCGTTTCATCCGGACGGGCTCTGTCGTCTGTCTGACGGACGGACGCTTTGCGACGCGGTGAGCGCGGAGGAGCTCGGCGAAAACTGCCGCGATTTTCCGTATTTTCCCATGCTTATAAAGCTTATCGACGCGAAAGAAGATCTGTCCGTGCAGGTGCATCCGTCTGACGGATACGCCGCATCGCACGGTCTCGGGTACGGCAAAACGGAAATGTGGTACGTTGTCGAGGCGGAGCCGGGCGCGTGCCTTTACGTCGGCTTCAACAAAAAGGTGACGGACGGCGAGATAAGGGCGGCTATAGCGGACGAAACGCTTCCCTCGCTTCTTAAAAAGATTAAGGTTAAGCCGGGCGACGCTTATTTCATCCCCGCCGGTACGGTACACGCCATAGGCAGGGGCTGTCTTATATGCGAGATACAGCAGAACAGCAACATAACGTACCGCCTTTACGATTACGGCAGAAAGGATAAAAACGGAAAACAGAGGGAGCTTCATATCGAAGACGCGCTCAGGGTGCTCGACAAAACGCCGGCGCGCGTTTCACGTCAGAACGTCAGCACGCGCGACGGAGAGCTGATATTCGCATCAAAGCCGTTTTCCGCATACAGCCTTGAAATAAACACGAAATATAAGCTGAAAGCCGACAAAGGCACCTTCCGCTGCGTTACCTGCGTAAAGGGCGGGGGATATCTGGACGGAAAAAAGATAAACGCGGGCGATTCGTACTTCATACCCGCCGGAACGGATGAATACGCGCTTTCGGGCAAAATGACGCTTATCGTATCGTCCGTAAGAAGGTACGCCGTCGGTCTCGACCTCGGCGGAACGTTCATAAAAGGCGGAGTCGCCGACGATCTCGGAAACATCATAGTATCGGACAAGACGGAAACCCGGGCGGAAAACGGAGCCGACGAGGTGTCGAAGCGGATGGCTTCCCTGTGCCGGTCGCTTTTGAAAAAAGCCGGGCTGACATCGGACGATATCTGCGGCACGGGCGTCGGCGCGCCGGGTATGATAGACAGCGAAAACGGCGAGGTCGTTTATTCAAACAATCTGAAATGGTCGCATTTCCCGATTAAAAATTCGCTTGAAAAACGCACGGGATCGAAGGTCAGAATAGGCAACGACGCAAACGCTGCGGCTCTCGGCGAAGCGGTCTTCGGCGCGGGCGCGGGCTGTAAAAACACGGTTATGATCACGCTCGGGACCGGCGTCGGCGGCGGCATAGTGCTGAACGGCAGATTATACGAGGGCAACAGATCGGCGGGCGCGGAGCTCGGCCATCTGTGCATAGTAAAGGACGGCGAGACCTGCACCTGCGGACGGCGCGGTTGCCTTGAAGCGTACGCCTCGGCGACGGCGCTCATACGCGACACGAAGCGCGCCATAGCGTCGCACCCCGACAGCCTTATGGCAAACGAGGAGAATATAGACGGCAGAACGGCGTTTTTATACAAGGATAAGGACAAATACGCATCACGCCTCGTCTCGAATTACATTGAATATTTAGCCTGCGGCATAACCGATATAGCAAACGTTTTCAGACCCGAAAAGGTGCTTGTCGGCGGCGGTATGAGCGCGGAGGGAGAGGGACTTATGAAGCCCCTGCGCGAATACGTAAACAGGAATATTTTCGGCGGCGACATGGGTCCCGCCGTGGAAATAACGCAAGCCGCGCTCGGCAACAAAGCCGGTATACTCGGCGCCGCGGCGCTCGCGCTTGAAAAGGAGGAGAAAAATTGAAAATACTTTTTATCGGAAACAGCTACACTTATTTTTACGATCTGCCCAAGCTTTTCGAGAACGTCTGCAAAGAAAACGGCGTTGACGTCGAAACGGACAGCGTAACGTGCGGCGGCTACACGCTCGAGCAGTTCGCGTCGGACGACGACGAGCACGGCCGCAGGGCGAAGGAGCTTCTTGCGAATGAAAAATACGATTACGTCGTATTGCAGGAGCAGAGCTCAAGACCCGCCGAGGATACGGAAAAGTTTTTGAGCTCGGCAAAGGAGCTTGTGTCGCTGATAAGGAAAAACGGCGCGAAGCCCGTGTTCTATGAAACGTGGGGCAGAGCCGACTGGTCCGGGGATCTTCCGTATTTCGGCTGGACTCACGAGCAGATGCAGGAAAAGCTGAAAGCCGCTTACGAAAAAGCCGCAAAAGAGAATGACGCGATAATAGTTTACGCCGGCGAGCGCATACACGAGGCGTACAGGCGCGGAGAGGAAGTTTTCGATAAGGACGGAAGCCATCCGTCGCCGGCAGGCTCTGAGATCGCGGCGCGTGAATTCTGTAAAACTTTGTTTAATAAATAAAAAGGGGATTTTTATGAAAAGAATAATAACCTTACTTATTCTGACAGCAATGCTTACTTCGGCGCTTTTCGGCTGCACCGGTCAGCCGGCGGTAACGACGGATACGGAAAAGGTCACGGAAACGGAGACGGACCCCGTGACGACGGAAACTGAGCCCGTGACGACGGAGGAGGTCACGACAGAGCCGGAGACGGAAACGGAGCCGGAAACGACGGCAGATCCTTTCCCGGAGCCGGATGAAAACGTGCTCAAAGCCGAGCCTTCGACCGCCTTTACGGTCTCGCGCGTGTTTTCCGACGATATGGTGGTACAGAGAAACGATTACATAAGGGTCTGGGGCTTTGCCGGCGAGGATCAGAACGGCAAAAGGGTAAACGCCGAATTCAGCGGACTTACCGGCGCCGCGCTTGTGGAGGACGGCAAGTGGATGATA
>CACZVC010000181.1 GCA_902784545.1 uncultured Ruminococcus sp.
CGGCTTTACTCCTTCTTCCAAAAGAAAAGAGTCTTTGCACGGTGATGTATTTCTGCAGATCACGCTCTTGTCTGTGTACTCCGCTCCCGAAGTTGACCTCAGACGGACTCCTCTCGCTGACCGCAGGACGAATATCCGGCGCAGATTTCTTCGTTCATTGATTTATCCGCCTTTAACGTTTTCCGCGGGCGTATTATAATATAGTACGGCGCTTTCTGAACTGCGCCGGGTAAAGTTCCGTAAAACTGACACAAAGGCAGTTTTCATAGGTCGTCAAAACTCTCACATGCTCTTGATCAGGAATACGGATAAAACAGGTTTCCTTTGCTGTCCTTCAGTCCGGGACAGATAAACTTATCAAACAGCAGAACGTGATCAAAGAGCTCGTTAATTCTGTATAACTCATCCGGCGAAATATACGGAAAGGCATCAATTAAAGAACGGACGCACGCAAGAAATGCGGATTCCTTTTCTGTCAGTTCAGCTTCATCCGCTTTCAGATCATCAAACCTTTTTATCATGATATCGCGGATAATGGCTTCAGTTTCTGATTCGCTCTTCGGAGTATCCGGCTCAACAAGTCCGATACCGCCGGAGATTACTAAACTCCCATTCCGCTCTATACGTGCATTACGTATTTTCAACTTGTACTTCATTGCATTCGAGAATAGATCACGGAGTATGACGAATGCTTGCGTATCCAGCTTTTCGTAGCAATCGATCAAATGCTGCAGGGTAAAATTCTGATAATCGTTGTTAAGGAGTATCTTTGTATAATCTATAAGCATAAATGATTTCCTTTCCCGGCTGACACGGTTGAGTACAGCGCTCGGGGCGTTTTCTTGTTGATTCAACTGCAATGCAATCCCGGTTTGCAGGGATCTTTTTCAGAATCAAATATCACCTCTTAACAGTCTTTTCCCCCGTAAGACGCGATACTTAAATTTCCGCCGGTCCGTTATGATCAGAATTCGGGGACCGTCACCCATTCGCCGTCCCGCAGAGCAGATTCGTGCGCGCATATACCGGCGGCGGTGATATTGGCGGCGAATACTTCGTCGATCCACGGCTTGCGGTCGTCGATGATACTACGGACGAATTCGTTGACCAGGTGGGAGTGAGAACCGTGATGCCCCGCGCCGGCGCCCTTCTTCAAGGACTCCTGCGGATTGGTGGCGTCGTATTGCCCGCCGACCGTGTACTTCCACAGTGCCTCGGGCAGATCCGAGTAATAATTCGGCATCTCCACGACCTCGCAGCGCGTCGGCAGACCTCTGCCGGCGACCTCGGCGTCGTTGTCCAGAGTGGTAACGATGGGATTGTCCCAGTCGGCAAAGCCCCATTCAAAGCTCTTATGACTACCGAATACCGCGAGACCTTCCTTGTAAATACGCGCGGTCTCGAAGAGAGAACGTGTCGTTTCCGCGGCAAGACCGTTTGCAAAATGCAAGTGGGCGGTCTCCACGGGGAAAGGATTGCCGTATGTCTTCATCAGGTCTGTGCGCATGGTCCCGGAGCCGAGGCAGGAGACCCGGTCGACACGGCTGCCGGAAAGACCTATCAAAGGGGCGATGGCGTGGGTCCCGTACCAGAACGGAGGCAGACCGTTCCAATACCGGGGCCAGTTTTCCATATCCTGATAGTGGGAGCCCCTCATAAACTGCAGTTTTCCCATTTCGCCGGATTCCAGCATTTGCTTTACATAAAAATACTGGTAGGTGTAAAGGGTGGTCTCCATCATCATATACTTTTTCCCGGATTTCCGGACCGCCTGAAAAATTGCGCGGATATCTTCAAGGGAAGTTGCCATCGGTACCGTGCAGGCGCAGTGCTTGCCGGCATTCAGAACGGCAACGGTCTGCCCGGCATGGTCCGGTATACAGGTGACAAGATGAACCGCGTCAACACTCTCGTCGGAAAGGACCATGTCAAGGTCACGGTAGATCTGTACGTCCGGATAATTCTTCGCGAATTCTTCGGCGCGTCCGGCATCCAGATCGCAAATGCCGAAGGCATATACGTCGGGATGATCGTTCCAGATCGGCACAAAGGCGCCGCCAAAGCCCAACCCTACCAATACTGCCTTCATTTTTCCGTTTTTCATAAAAAACAACCTCACTTTAGTATTATTTGTTATGCCTTCTTCTTTTGCGCTTTTGCATAGCGTGAAATTTCAGGGCCGCGGTTTTTCGGGATCAAAGAGCGCTTATTGCGTTCCTCATACCGATGATAGCACAAAATTGTGAACTATTCAAGACGGATCGCACGGCTGGACATGACCGCGCTTGCGTTTACTGTAAAAAACGGATAGGCGCCCTTGCTGTAAGAGTTGATAAGACGAAACCCCTGTCCGGATATCGCGCCGGGCAGGGGCATGTTTATTACAGGACTAAAAGCGTCAGGAAACGAGGGAAATGGAACGTATATCCATACTGTCTCCTTCAAGGGCGGCCTTGAAAAAGTCGAAGCGTATGACGTTCAGCTGTCCTTTCCAGTAGTCCAGTTGAGACACGGGTATGCGGAGCGTGTGATATTCGCCGTCACATATGAGATCTGCGGACGTGGAATAACCGCCGTGCGCGTCCATTACCGAGCCGGCGCCGATGAATATCTCCAAATCCTTTGCATTCGGAGTATTATCGACGGACACGCGGTAGACTATCTCCACCGCATTATATTTTTCAGTCATAACAGGCTCAAGCGCGCCCTGGTAGACTATTTTGAAGCTTGGGTCGGTAAGGGCGGGGCTTGTGTTTTTGGAATTTACCGTGACGCGGATGCCGTCATCGACGGCGGTCATTTCACAGCTGTTGAAATGGGACAGCACGGAGCGGTCGATATCCTTGGAAAAATCAAGGGATTCGTAGGTCATATCCTCCACGTCTCCGAGCTTGAAGAAGGCGTCGGCGGGATCGCTTGACACCTTTACCGCCACTTTTACGGTATTTGAGCCGTACTTCACCGTGACCGTCGTACTTCCCGCGGAGCGGGCGGTTATAACGCCCTTTTCGTTTACGGAAATAATACTGTCGTCGTAGTCCGTATACGTTATCTTACTGTCGCCGTCGTTTACGTAAAGCTCGCTGACGGAACCGTCGCCCTTTGTTATGCGTACGCGGATCTGCGGGCGGTAAACGCTCCGCTCGCCCAAATAGATCGTAAAGGCGTCTACTGCGGCAGCTACTGTCGTTTTTTTCAGGATCTCGTTTTTCTCATCCTTTGTTTCCGTGACTGTAACGCGGAAAACGTGCTTCAATTCTTTGTAGCATATCGTTACGTCGGTTTCTCCCGCTCCCTTTGCGATCATTTTTCCGTTTTCAAAGCTCACAACGTTTTCGTCGTAATCCGTAACTGTGATGCCGCTCGTGCGCAGGGATATATCCTTGCCGTTAACGTATCTGTCGCGGAGGAAAAATCTCAAATTCTCCTTTTCTCCCGAAGCCATGACGAAGAGATCCTTTTGAGTACGTACCATAGTCCACTCTTCCCAGCCATAGCGCTCGCTCTCGCGCGTGATGCCTATGCCGGAGCCGGACTTGGCAAGCTCCGCTTCGATATCGTTTTTATCGGAGTGCGTAAGCGTGATCGTATGTATGCGGGTGTTCCACGCCGCCCATCCCGAATCGCCGTAGGCGTAAAGCAGGCGCAGATGATCCGTGTCCTCGGACACCCTTATATGACCGTTCGGACGGGAGGAAAGTCCAAGCCCGAAGGGAGATATGCAGACGTGCTCGCGTACGGCGTCCGCCTGCTTGAAGCTCTTTCCGTCCGGGGATTCATAGACGGCTATAAAGCCGCCGTCGGCTTTGGCAACGCCGACGAACTTGCCCCATTCCTCAACGTACTTAATATCAAGCGAGTCGGAAGACTTCTCCATAATCGCGCCGTGATACCGAAGCTCCGCGGGCCAGTTTTCGTTTTTCGCGTCGGCGGTGGCAAGCATAAGATACGCTTTCATGGGCGTTGAGTAGGTGTAGTAGATATATAAAGTGCCGTTCAGCTCTACAAAGGAGGGCTCGCCGATGCCCCAGTAGCCGTAGGACTGCTCAAAGTATATCAAAGGCGAAGGCGCGCCGCCCCAGCCCGAGCCGTTCCATTTTTCAAAGGGTCCGTCGGGGTTTTCGGAGCGTGCTACGAAAATATTGTTGCAGTATCCGCCGTCGTTCAGAGTCGAAGTATAGCCTATGTAGTAATAACCGTTGAAATACACCGCGCCGGGGTCGCAGCAGGAATAGTGATCCATACTGGCGGGTGTCGGATAGACCACTATTTTTTCGGCGGACCACGTCTTGCCGTCGTCAGTTGAGCTTCTGTGCGTGATGCGGTCCCATTCGCCGCTGTCGCCGCCCGAAGCAAAGTAGGCGTCAACACGGCCGTCGCCGTAATAGAGATAAGAGGGTCCGTACCGCCAGCCGCCGTTGCCGCTGCCTGGAAGCTGATAAACGTCGTAACCGTCATCGAGCAGGGTCAGATCCGCGACCTTGGAGGTATCGGCTGATACTATCTCAGTGCGGTTGTTTTCAAAGTAGTCGTCGGACGTTACCTCATCCGTTTGCGCTTCTGTGGTTTCATCCTCACGCGTCTCTGTGATCTCATCGGTCAAAGTGTCGGTCACATCGCCTGCGGTATCCTTCGGCGGATCGTTTGCGCCGCCGCAGGCGGTCAGCAAAAAGGCTATTATTTATATTATACCACGGAAAAGATGAATTTGTCAAGTACTGCAAATAACTGTCGTGAATAACAAAAAGCCCTGTCCGGCGTCACGTCGGGCAGGGGAATGGTATTTAAACAAAAAATTCAAGGCTTTGTCGCGTAAAACCGTCTGCGCGGACTTCAATCTATCGTAGGTCAAGCTTCACCGGCGAAGCAGAGAAGTATTGAAACGGTCTTTTTGCGCGTTGGCTGAAGCAACGGCTTGTTCTTCCTGCTCTTTAATACCCGGAAAGCCCGCGCAGTCTTTTTGTCCGACAAAAGGGTTTTATTCATAAACGCCGTATTTGTGCGCCGCCTGATACATTGCTATCACGTTTTCCACGGGCGAATTGTCCTGTATCGCGTGGGAAGGCGCAAAATGATAACCTCTGTGGGGCATACATATCTGCAGCGTTTTGCGGCAGTACTCGTCGACCTCCGCCGCCGTTCCGTACGCTAGAGGTCCCGCCGTCGATATCAGACCGCGCAGAGTGAGCCGGCCGGCGAAATGATCGACAAGGTATTGCGGCGACATGTTCGCCGCCTCCGGCTGCAGGGAATCAACGCCCCTGACGCCCATCTCAATGAAATCCTCATACACCCAGGACGAGCATCCGCAGGTGTGGATCATCACCGGCAGCCCGTATGAATTTGCAAGGTCAATAAACTGTTTGTGTATGGGCTTCATAACGGATCTGTAAAGATCGAGGCTGATCATAGGAGTCAGCTGCGTGCCGAGATCCTCGCCAAGCCATACGAAAGACAGATGATCTTTGCATTTTTCAATGGTCCTGTACATCACCTCAAGCTGAGATCCGGCTCTGCGGCGCATGAAATCCATCGCCGCTTCGTCCTCCGTCAGAAGGTGGACAAGCACGTCCTCCATACCCATTATACGACCGTTGGAATTGATCACGTCTGGGACGCCGGGGTTTCCGACGTGAAGCGCGTACCGTTCGCTTAACGCCTTTGCCTGCGCGAGCGCCGCGTCGTAATCAAAATCGTCCGGGTCCGGGATCGGATAGGTTTCAAACATCTCGTCGTCAGCGTCCTTCAGCGGGAAATCGCAGAAATCCCAGTATCCGCCGGACTGATTAGGAACCCAGCGCATATAACAGCCCTCAAGGATATCAACGCGTCTGTCCGGTTTTTCCGGGTACGGGTTTTTGCCGGTATAAGGCGCGTTTATGCCGGCATAATCAACGCCAAGCGCATCGTCAAGAGAGCGTTTGTCGTCCGGTCTGACGCCCAGTTCGGCGCAGAGCTTTGCGTGTATAACGCCGTTTGTCTCATATCCTATGGTGACGCGGTCGGTTTTTTCAAACGCGAACGTGCGTTCAACGCGCTCGCGTGCGGTCATGGTTTCTTTGGCTTTGTTTATTTTTTTCACTCAAATCACCTCTGATCAGTTTTCGGCGGGGGATTGTTTTTCGATAAAAATGCGGGGGTTTGGCGTACATAATCGCCTGTATGCCGTTCAGACCGCTCGGCAGGGATAGTTGCCCCGCCGAACCGGAAAGGCCGGAAAAAATCGTTTTTAAAGGAATCAGAAGACCTCGCCAAATCGGAATTTGACGGTTTACTTTTTACTCATCTTTTTCCACCATAAAAACGCTTTTTTCATTTGCTTATTTACCTCAAGGCATATTCTTTCATAAATGGTATCATCGGCAATTTGGATTTGTCTATAGCCTTCTGGCGGGTTAAAGTTTTGTTTTCTCTTTTCACTTACTGCAAGATAAAAATTTATATGATGTGGGAATTTTATATTAAGAAAAGGAATCTTTTTTGCATAAACGTCTTCTTTTACATAAACGTCCGTATAATAAAACCAACCGTCAAACATTCCCGGAAGTCTGTAACGCAGATTTGTATTCCATACATTCACGTCGTCAAGACTTTCTTCGCCACAGTCATAATAGTTTCTTTTTTCGCCTTCGCGCTGCGGGTAAATTGTGGATATTTCGATCGTAAACGAATTTCCCCATTTGTTCTTAAATATTGCAAGTAATTCGATCCTATCGTCGTAAACTTTGCGATAATGAGGAAATTTTCCCTCAAAGCCCAGAGATAGTAACGGTGCAATAACGTTCTTTTTCAACGCATCATTCATTTTTGAACTTTGCGACATTTTGTATTACCTCACAAATCCCGATTTGTCGATATGATTCTATCACACCGAGCCTGGAATGTTGCTTCCAACCCCGCAGATGGAGGAGAGGATTGGATTCCTCGCCTGCGTGTCGGGGTTTTGGCGTACAGAATCGCCTGTGTGCCGTTCAGACCGCTCGGCAGGGATAGTTGCCCCGCCGAACCGGAAAGGCCGGAAAAACTCGTTTTTAAAGGAATCAGAAGACCTCGACAAACCGGAATTTGTCAGCCCCCGCGGCCTTTGTTTTCTCCCTCAACGGATCCGGTATCACAGTCCGAGCTTTTCTCTTATTCCGGCGGCGCGCCTCAAGGTGAGCTCCTTATATTTTCCGTAAATATTGAGGATATGTTCAACCATGTCGCAGAACTCGCCCAGTCTGTCCGGTGCAAGCCGCTTGCCGTGTTCGCGCCCGGAATCGACTTTGTTCACCCAGACATTCAAGATCTTAAGCGGCAGATCTCTGACAAGGATCAGACTGATATCTTCGGTCACGACGACGGTGACGTTTTCCGAATAGTAAGAATCATGCGCATTTCTCGTGACCTTGATCCGCGGGGAAAGGCGGGAGCTGATCTCTCCGTACGCTTTATCCAGATCGACCTCGTAACCGTCGTCCTCCCAAAGCTCGCTGTCGCGGCAGAGTCCGTTTAGCGAGTATACGAGATCCTTTACGAAAGACGTCATGCAGTTTTTTACGAAACCGCCGTCCGGGTCAAGATACTCTCTTTCATTCTCCGACCCGAATTTCAATGCGGATCTGCGGACGATCGTTTCATACCTGTCAAGGTTTTCGTAAAAAAATCTTTCCTCCGGGGTGAGATCCTTGTATTTTTCGTCTTTTTTCTTTTCGCTTTCTCTGCGAAGCGCGTTGATCGCTTCTTTCAGGACAGGGCTTACCGGGACGTCGTGTTCCTCGCACAGCGCTTCGATCCTGCGCAGAAATCCGTCGTGAACGTCTTCATATGGATAATTGCCTTCGTTGTAATATGAGTCGTTCATCCCGACGGCGAGCCGGCTGACTCTGTCGTTCAGATCCGGGTCGTCCTCAAGCGCTTCGGACGGTATCGACTCGTATATATCGAGAAAGTTCTCCTCCGCCTGATCGAAATCCGTGTAGTATTCGCTTGTCGAGTCGGCGAAAAAGGTGTAATCATCCGGATCGGGAAGGTGTTTAACAACGCTTTCAAGACCGAAAAGAATGTAGTCAAGATTCTCCTGCACATCATCCGGCAGGTTTTCAAACTGACCGGGGTACGCGTCAAGGACCGCGCGGATAACGTCGCCGTCGTGTCTTAACCGCTCCGATGCGAAGCCGATAGAATCTCCGCATCTCTTTACGGCGGCAAGGACCGTCTCCTTGTCGTCCTTCAGCCGCTCTGACGCGTATTCGAGCACGTCTCCTTCGTAGGTATCTATTGCCGTAAGGACGATTTCTTTATCGTCCTTCATCTTATCGGACGCGAACTGAAGCGCGTACCCGTCGTGACTTACGGCGGCAAGCAGCACGTCGCGGTCGCCGCGCAATTCTTCGGCGGCGTATCCGAGCGCGTTCCACGCCGAGCCGACGGCAGCCGTCACGACGTCCTTGTCCGCGCGGAGGCGTTCCGAAAAATCTTCCGTTTTTCAGTTTGTACAATTTCCCGCCGAGATATGCTTCCGCTACATCGGCGTCGCGCTGCATCTCCTCCGGGAGGGAGGAGAATATTTCCCGGTCATTTCTGACGGCGAGAAGGGCGATCCCTTTGTCGTTTCTGAATCTTTCGCTTACGTATTTTATCACACCGGCGTTCAGATTCACCGCCTGTTTGATAAACTTGCGGTCGTCCTGCAGTTCCCTTGATGCGTAAACGATGGCGGAGGGACAGTTCTTTACGGCTTTAAGGACCGTGTTCGGGTCGGATCGGAGCGTATCGGGCGCAAACTTAAGACACTCCCCGCGGCGGACTACGATCTTTTTCATAAAAACCTCATCCGCCCGATCCTCATCCGACGCCCGCTCGAGCCAGTCGCACCAGAGCTCTTCCGGGACTTTCCGGATCACTTCTTCTTTTTTGAAGTCTTTATATCTTTCTGTCGTTTCCATAAAAACACCGTTTTCCGCATGATTTACAGGTTATACTTTTTTCTTTCTTCCAGCGCCTTATCCTCTGCCATCTGCGTAAAACGGTCAACGTTGTCGTAAACGTATTCGGCAACGCGGCAGAACTCCGGCGTCTGATCGGGGAAGAAATACGCTGAGCACCGCTCGCAGTCGCCGTTCGCCTGACACTCAAGAAACTCGTCGTCCGTTTTCTCGGCAACGTACCCCATCCAGTCGCCGTCGTCGTCATCCCAGAAGCCGTTGACGCGTATCCCGACGGTAGAGAACGCGTGGTGTCCCCTCAGAAGATCGAAAGACAGGATATCGTTTATCTTCACGTGGACGTATTCGGAAAAAATATATTCCTCGAGCCCGTGACTGACCTCGAAATGCTCCGCAAGCTCCTTTTTCACCGTCTCGTATACCGGAACCATATCGATATAGTACGGATCCTTCGTCCATTCTCCGACGGGTTTTATAAGTTCAAACAAAAGCTCTTTCATGAACTCCTTCAGCGCGAATCTGACGTACTCGCCGTGAGGCAAAAGGAACTTTTTTGCATCGTCGGCGCAGCCGTCCTCAAGACACAGCGGAACGTAAAGGTCGAGCTTTTCCGTAGCCATGTCGAATATTGCTTTTTCTTCACTTTCAGTCATTGTCTTTACCTCTCCAAACCTGGATTTGTCAGGCCAAAATGCGCTGCGATCATATCGCAGACTTCCTTCCGGGTATCGTTTCCGTCGTCCTGTCGCACTACGGTAAAAAATCCGCTGTTTGCTAATTCGTCGTAATGCTCTTTACTATTGATAAGCGCAAGTCCGCGTTTATAATTCTCCATAACTGCTTCCGGGTTTTCACAGCTTTGGATGACGTGCAGAATAAACTGTTTTTCGGGATCGTCCCGGTCAAAAAAACGTTCAACGCTCATGGACTGCGGCGAAAGCATAACGGCGACACGGTTATATTCTGATATCTCCTTCAACACATCAACGGGGATATTAGTATCAACAATAATCTTTTTATTGTTCTTGGACAGCGAAAGCAGTTCGGCGACCTCAAACTCCGCCGCTTCCTTTCCCGTTCCGAAGATCCATCTTTCATATTCCTCGGGGGAACGGCGCACAAAATCTCTCCAATCGGTCAGGTTGTTTAAATAGCAGATGTCCGGTTGAGCGTCCGGCGTTGCCACGATATCCGATACGGCGCTGTGATAATTCTCGCCGCAAAAGATCATATCGTATTTTTCCGCAAGCATTTTCACCGTCGTCGACTTGCCGGCGAATGCGGTTCCGGTGATAAAGTATACGTTTTTCAGATAATACTTCAAAATATTATTTTCAATTTTCAACTTATGTTTACTCCCCAAATCCCGATTTGTCGGGATCATTTGTTCAGCATTTCGCGGAGTCCGTCCAAGAAATCGCAGCGATTATATCATTGAGCCCGGTACTCAGACAAGAATATACCCTCTGAACCCGCGCACAGAATAGTATGAATCCGCGCCGTTGTGAAAAGTGAACACGGT
>CACZVC010000182.1 GCA_902784545.1 uncultured Ruminococcus sp.
CGCCGCTTCTTACTGAGATTAGTGATTTCGTTTTCTATGACTGTTACAGTCTGCAAGAGATATATCTGCCAGATAATATCATAAGAGTTGGTAAATCGGCGTTTACGTACTGTGGAAGTCTTGAAAAGGTACGGCTGAACGAGGGGTTAAAGATCATTGATGGACATAAGTTATACTTGGGTGCATTCGAATGTTGTGCGTTTGAAGAACTTGATTTGCCGGAAAGTCTCGAACGCATCAGCTGGTTCGCTTTTAGTGGCTGCGAAAATCTGAAAGAGATAATCATACCCGAAAACGTAACTGTTGACGGTGTGGCAGGTATGTTCTCGGGATGTTCGTCTCTTGAAAGAGCACAAGTGTTTTGCGATACGATAGCTGACAGTATGTTTGCATACTGCACGTCGCTTAAGGAATTAACTGTCTCAGATAATTACAGGGAAATAGGCGATTATGCGTTCGATCATTGCGAAAAGCTTGAAAGTATAGTGATTTCCGACAGTATTGAATCGATAGGATGCAATGCATTTGCCGAATGTGTTTCGTTGAACATGCCCCTCGTCTTACCGGAAGGCTGCAGAGAAATAGGAGAAAGCGCGTTTTACAACACCAAAATCACATATATCGGACTTCCGTCGACATTGAGAGTAATAGGCAGATGCGCATTCGATCAATGTGCGTTTGTTACCCAAGATCTTGTGATCCCCGAAGGTGTCGAAAGGATCGAGGAATCCGCGTTCAGAGGCACTGGTATCACGTCCGTCACGATTCCGCATTCCGTAACGTATCTCGGAGATTCTTTTGACGGATGTGTGAACCTGAAAAAGGCCGTTATAAACGCCGATATTACCTCAATCGGCGGATTTTCGAGAACTCCGCTTGAAGAAATCAATATGCCGGATTCTATAAAAGTGATTAACGGTATGGCTTTTTGGGGATGCAATAAACTGCGGCTGAGTAAATTGCCGACGTCTCTTCAGGAGATCGGCTGGTATGCGTTTTCTGAATGCAAATCAATATGCGAAATCGTATTGCCGGAAGATATGATGAGTATAGACGGTGAAGCTTTTGCATACTGCTTCAATTTCGTCAGGCTTGTCAATAACAGTGAGTTGAATATCGATTTTGACAACGGGTTCGGCTCGATCGGTCAGAGTTTGCTCGTTATAGAAGATAAAAACGGTATTCGTTACCGCGAAGATGAATATGGAACACAGTATGAACTGACCGACGACGGATATCTCTTTAGGCGCGGAAATGTTTACGGGGATAATCCAGACCATCCGACACTTATCGGTTACTTCGGAGACGAAGAAGAAATAAGCCTGAACGATACCGATATGGCGATCCTGCTCGATTACTCCGCTTCGCAGTTGAAAAACGTTATCATCGAAGAAGGTACGCTTCAGGCAAGCGTGTGCTCGCCCTGCGTCAGAAAACTGACGGTTTTGTCTGCGGAGTGTCAGTTCGGCATAAATTCAAAAACTCTTGAAGAACTTGTCATAACTCCGGATAACCCTTATTTCGATATTGTAGACGGGATCCTTTACGAGGGGGAAACAGCGATATGGGCTGAACCGTCGGTTACCGGTGAAGTGTTCATAAAAGAAGGCACGACCGAAATAGGCTGGGAGGCGTTTGAAGGAAGAAACTTTGAATACGTGCATTTTCCGGAATCGCTGACGGCAATAAGAGAATACGCTTTCCAGAACTGTGGTAAATTGAAAGAGGTGATCCTGCCGCTCGGAGTCACATATGTCGGGTTTAATTCATTCTTCGATTGTGATTCAATTGAAAAAGTCGTACTCGGCAACTGCGAAGAACTCAGGACGTTTGCATTTTGTGAGTGCGATGCATTGCGCGAGGTCCATCTCGGCGGTTGCGTTAATATGGAGGGTTATACTTTTTATAACTGCCCCGCGCTTGAAGAGATATATTTCGATGATTGCGCTTATATCGGCGATCAATCGTTCGATTTGTGCGGACTGAAGAGTGTTACGATACCCGGCACGGTTAAGACGCTTGGATACAGAGCTTTCTCCGGTAACAATTATCTGTCAGAAGTTATAATTGAAAACGGAGTCGAGACGATAGGAGCAGAAGCATTCAGCTACTGTCCTGAATTGAAAACGCTGCACATACCGGCGAGCGTAAGAGAGATCGGTAACAAAGCGTTCGGCAGCATCGAGAACGTTACCATTGATGAAAACAACGAATACTTTACAGTCATAGACGGGGCGATCTACAGTATTGACGGCAGATTCATATGGACTTATAGGTCTGAGGGAACTGATCCAGAAGGGAATGCACTTGTACAAATTACCGTACCGTCAAGCGTCGAAGAGATTCCGGCTGATATGTATAACGGAAATCTTTCGATTGAGAGCGTGATTATCGAAGAAGGTGTAAGATGGATAGGGGCGAGAGCGTTTTATAACTGTTCAAACCTGAAGCATGTCATTCTTCCGTCAACGCTTGAAGGTATTGACAACTTTGCCTTCAACGGTACCGCAATCGAAGAACTGATCATTCCTTCAAATTTGAATACAATCGGGTGGGAAGCATTTGATAACTGCAATAATCTAAAGAGAATAATCGTCTCGGACGGAAACGAGCATTTTCGCACCGTCAACGGTATGCTTTGCAGCGACACGAACGTAATAACATCCGAATCCGGACTTACCGGAAAGGTGATCATACCAGGCGGTATAACTGAAATTGAATGGGGTGCGTTCAGAAACAGACCGATCACTGAAATCGAATTTCCGAGTACATTGACATATATCGGCGACGGCGCGTTCGCAGGCACGTTGCTTACAAACGTAATAATACCCGAAACGGTTACAAGAGTACAATGCGACTTTGTTGGAATGTTTGAAAACTGCAAAAATCTCGAGTCGGTTTACATTCCGTCGGGAATCAGCAAATTACATAATCTCTGGCGCTGGTTCGGCGGCTGCGACTCGTTGCGTAACATAACGGTTTCTGCCGACAATCCCGAGTATTTCTCATATGATAATATTATATACGAGAAAAAAAATAACGACATCTACTACGTGCCGAATGCCGTTTCCGGTACGCTGACGATACCGGAAGGCGTCAGATTCATACCCGCCGGCACGTTCTCCGGCAAGGGAATCAGAAAAGTAATACTGCCGGATACTCTGATCAGTATAGGCAGCGGGGCGTTTGACGGTTCTGCTCTCGCGTCGGTAAATCTGCCGGAATCGCTGACGACAATAAGCAGCTACGCGTTCGCAAGCACGCTTCTTGTGCAGATACGCATTCCCGCATCCGTTACGTTTATAGCTGACGAAGCTTTTGAAGGCTGCGATAACCTTATCTACGTTGAAAACGAAAGCGATCTCGATATCACGCCGTTCACAACGCCATTCCCGAACGCGAGGATAGTCGCAAGCAAGGACGGTGTCTCGTCAGGCTCGTTATATACCTTTACCGAAGGCTCGGCTGAAGGGTGGGAGTATCATCTTTACGGCGATTATATATACGGTATATACGATCTGCCGGACGGATATAACGACGTCGAGAACAAATGCAGGCTCTTCGCGTATTTAGGTGACGAAAACGTTATAACTTTACCTACCGAAATAAACGGAGTCGACGTCGTACCGTATTGCTTCTGGACCGCGGCTGAGACCGTGATCATACCGGACGGCACAAGAATAATTCCGGAAAGTGCGTTTTATCAAAACGTAAGTACGAAATATTTCATTATTCCGGACAGCGTTTATGAGATCTGCGGCAGTGCGTTTTCGGAATGCCGTTCGCTCGTTGAACTCGATATACCCGATAGCGTGATATATATCGGCGCGAGCATGTGCTGGGAGAGCGAGGCTCTTCAAAGGGTCAGACTGCCGGAAGGTCTGCTCGAAATACCGGATAAAGCGTTCGGACGTTGTTACAGTCTTACCGAGATAAATTTCCCGTCGTCAGTTGAGTATATTTACGATTGGGCGTTCATAGACACCGCACTTTCCGGTACGCTTGACATGCCGCTTCACCTCAAATACGTAGGTGGGTATGCATTCTACTGGACAAAGATCGAAAAGGTTATTATACATGACAGGATCCAAGAAATATCAGCTTTCGCCTTCTGCGTTAGTTCTCTTGCCGAAATAGAATTGCCGGACACTCAATTCATCATCGGAGAAAACGCTTTCGGAGTCTTCACGTTCGATTCACCTGAGAATTATTACGGTGAGTACGGCAGAAATGAAGACAACTGGGACGGCGATTTCCTGTACTGCGGCAGACATCTGCTCAGATACAGAGGTAATGACGAATACGTCAAAGCCAGAGAAGACATTTTGTCGATAGCCGAGAACGCATTCGCAGGATGCGTCAGTCTAAGATGTCTCGAGGTGTCGGGCGCGGCATACGGTGCGTTAATTCCGAAATATACGCCGAGTCTTGAGATGCTTATAATCAACGGAGAACCGAATCATAAGATTGCCGATTATTTTTACAATAAAGAAAAATGGCACATTGATGTTCCCGATGCGCTGAGATACGTCGTTATCGGAGAAAAATGCCACGTTGAGCACAGAGATGAGTTTAAAGATGTTAACGAAATAAGCATCTTTGTCAAGAACGTAAAATCCGAAGC
>CACZVC010000183.1 GCA_902784545.1 uncultured Ruminococcus sp.
CGCATGAATTGTTCGTATCGAACATGAATTGAGCCTTACGGCTCATGAATTGTCCCTTAAAGGACATTAAAGAGGTTGTCACTTAATGCGACAGCCCCTGTTTTTCCCGCTACACCGGAAACAGCGTCCTGAATTTTTCCTTAATAGTTTTCAATGATGAGTTGAGCACGTTGTCGATCAGTATTACGCCCATTTCGGCGGCGCGCTCGCGCACCGGCTCAAACGCCGGCTCGGAGCAGATAAGAGCGGGTATCGCGTATTTTCCGCCGTACTGCTCCGCCATCGTAAGCACCTCGTACAGATGCTCTTTTGTCGGTTTCGTGCATTTGCAGCTCATAAGGACGAGGCGGTTTTTATATACGGCGGCGAGGTCTATCTCATTTCTCGGGTCGCCCTTTTTTTTCGTTATCAGCCCGTCCAGATCGAGCAGGACGCCGGAGGCGGCGTCGGTGAAAGAGCCGCTTTCTCCCGCGGCGAGGCAGGAGTAAAGCTCGAGCGCCGTGCCGCTTTTTTCATACATTTCTATTGTTTTCGCCTTTGGGCAAAGCTCGTATTCGAGATACGTTTTGCCGTTTTCGCTCGTATACATCCTGTCGTTTTTGATTATCCCGCGGCGTTTCAGCAGCCCCGTCAGCCTCTCGCACGTTTTTTTGTCGTCCGCGCGGCTCAGCTTTTTCGTGACGAAGCCGCCCTCGCGGCGGTTTGTCATACTGCAGAATCTGTTCCAGTCCGCGGTAACGCTCTTTACGGTGTCCCACATACGCGTTATTTCCGTTCGCAGCGCCGGGGATCCATTCATTTCCGTATACGTTTTTGACGCGGATATCACCGCGCCGCCGGAGAATCTTATAAGATCGTTTACGTCGAGCGTCACGACCGGATCCTTAACGCCGCGTTCGGGATACTGCTCGTACAAACGGCAGTTGTTTGTGCCGCAGACGACCGCGGAAACGTTCTGCCGGCTCTCCGTGCTTATGAGAATCCCCGCCGCGGCGGCGAAAAGCCCGGAGCCGCCCGTCAGATCTATCACAAACTCATCGTCCTTTCCCGTTATCTCGTATAAAAGACGGTACGCGAACGGAAGCGACTTTTCCTCCGCGGTAAGAAAAACCGTATCGGCGCCGAATTTTTCCTTTATGAGCGAATCGAGCAGATCGGAGCTTTTGTCGTCCGGGGCGTTGTCCTCAAAGCTGACGAATATGACTTTTCCGTATCTGTCGAATAAAAGCGGCATTATATTGTCACGGTTGTCGTTATCGTAAAATTCAATAAGAGCTTTTGCCATACCGCACCTCTTTGTACTTGATGTATATATTGTAATACAAAAATGCGTAATTGTCAATCGTTCTTATTGACTTTATGAAAATAATGATGTATAATCTGTATAAAGGACGGTGATCTTAATGCAAACGAATTCAGCCCTGCCGACGAACGATAAAAAAACGGCGAGCGGGGAAAATGCGGTTTTTGTTCTGCCGGAATTCAAGGTATCCGGCGTTTTCGGCTCACATATGGTATTGCAGAGAAAAAGACCCGTAAAGATATGGGGCTTTTCCGACGCGGAGGGCTCGGAGATCAAAGGCGAGCTTGACGGTGAAAAAGCGTCGGCGAAGGTCAAAAACGGCGTGTTTACGCTTACGTTTTCCGCGCGCGAGGCTTCGTTCGATCCGATAGCCATGCGGATATACGACGGCAGAGGACACGAAACGGTTTTTGACGATATCCTGATAGGCGACGTGTGGATGATAGGCGGTCAGTCGAACGCCGAGCTGAATCTCCGCTTCGTTTTGCCGGAAACCCTGCCGGAAAAATTCGACGACAACGGCGCGTACAGGCTTTTCATGCAGACGCAGGCGTACCCGTACACGCATCAGGAGCTGTGCGCCTCGCCTCAGCCCGACGTTATCTGCCCGGACTGGAGCTGGAAGCTGCCGGACAGCGAGGCTTCTCTCAGCTTTTCGGCGCTCGGCTGGTTTTTTGCGGAAAAGCTCTGCAAGACCGCAAAAGTTCCGGTTGGCGCGATAAATATTTCCGCGGGCGGCGCGTGCATAAGAGAGCTCGTACCGGCGGCGCTTGCGGCTGAAATGGGCTACGATTACGGCGCAAACGTCTGTCAGTGCGGATATTACAACACGCTTATACATCCGTTCGAGGGCTTGCAGTTTTACGGCATGGTGTTTTTCCAGGGCGAGAGCGAGGGCGGCTCGCGCGAGCTCGCGGAGAGATACGACAAAGAGCTTGAACGTCTCGTCCGGGACGAGCGCGAACGCTTCGGCTTTGATTTTCCGTTTTACAACGTTCAGCTCTGCTCGTACCGCGCGGAGGGCAAGCAGTATTTTCCGTTCCTTGAAACGGTGCGTATGAAGCAGTTCGACGCAAAGCATGAAATAAAAAACAGTTATCTTTCGGTCGCTATGGACCTCGGCTCTCCCGCCGACTGGGGAGATTTCGCGCATTCGCCGAAGAAAAAGGCGCTGACGGACAGGATAACCGGTCTCGTGCTCGCAAAGGAGTACGGCATCGGCTCGTTTGAGGAAGCGTCCTCGCCCGAGCCGGTAAAAGCCTCTCTTTCGGGCGGAGCCGTCGTTATTAAATTCAGATACGCGACGGGGGGTCTGTCAAGCCGTAACGGCGATACGGTAAACGGCTTTTCGTTCGGCAACTTTGACGATCTCATACCCGCGGAAGCGCGTATAACCGCGCCCGATACGGTAGAGGTCGCCGTGCCGGAGGGAGCATGTACGGAATATATAAATTACGCTTACATAAGCGACGTGAACGAAAACAACGCCGGACTTTACAAATCGAACGGTTTGCCGTGCCCGGCTTTCAGGATAAAGGTTTTTAAGGAGACGTAATATGAAAAGATCGACTGCCGCGGTCCTTGCTTTGCTTTTATTTATATCGGCTTTGACGGGCTGCGCGGAGACGCCCGCCGTTACAACGGAAACGGCGCCCGAAACGACGGAGGCGGCGACGGCTGAGGAAACGGCCGCGGCTTCCGCAACGGAGGAGGAGACGGAGGAGGAGACGACCGCGCCGGAAACGGAGCCGGAATTTACCGTGACGCCGGACGGCGAAGCGACGCTTACGATACCGCGCACGTTCGGCTCGCACATGGTCGTTCAGCGCGGCAAGGATATAAAAATATTCGGAAAATCGAACAGGGACGGCAAGTACGTCAGAGGCGTTTTCAAGGGTGAAACGGCTTATTCAAAGGTCGAGAACGGCAAATTCACGCTCACCTTCCCGCCGAAGGAAGCCTCGGCCGAGCCGGACGAAATGGTGATAGAGGACGAATGCGGAAACGTGATCAGATTCGAGGACGTGCTCGTCGGCGACGTGTGGATACTTACCGGTCAGTCGAACGCCGCAGTGACCTTGTCGTATCTCAGAGCCGGTCTTAACGGCAAACTGCCGGAGCTTGACGAAAACGAGCCTGTAAGGCTTTTGATGCAGGGAGTCGATTACTTTTTGAACAACAAGCTCAAGGCGAAGGAACCGATGGACGATTTCGCCGATCCCTCCGTAGTATGGACGAGGGAAACAAAGCAGGCGGGAATGAGTTTCTCGGCGCTCGGACTGTTTTTCGCAAAAAAGGTAACGTCGCTCACCGGCGTGCCGGTCGGCGTGATCTGCACCGCCGCGAGCGGAGCGCAGATACAGGAGATAATGCCGAAGGAGGCGGCGAAAAAGTGTAAGCTCGGCGCGTCTTTGAAGGTCGCGACAGGCGGCTTTTACAACGGTATGATGGCGCCGCTCGAGGGTATGGCGTTTGCCGGCGTCGTGTTTTTCCAGGGCGAAAGCGAGGGGATAACGTACAACACCGCCTTGAATTTCAATACTTACGTTACGGAATACGTATCGTCCGTAAGAGAGCGCCTCGGTTATGATTTCCCGTTTTATCAGATACAGCTGTCGTCCTATTCGGACAGCAGCAGGGCGAATTTCGGTTACGTCAACATCGTCAGGTTAAAGCAGTACGAGTCGCTTTCGTCGATAACGAACGGTTATCTTATACCATCGTACGACCTTCGCTCGCCGGATAAATACGTCGATTATATGCATTCTCCGAGAAAAGAGGAGCTCGGCGACAGGGTCGCCCTGCTCGTCTGCGCAAACGAGTACGGCATAGGATCTGCGGAGGATTATTCCGCGCCCGTGCCGGAGGAGGTAAAGCTATCGGAGGACGGTCTGACTGTAACGGTGAAATTCAAATATACCGGCGGCGGACTTGTATCGAAAAGCGGCGACAGCACGGTCAAGGGCTTTTTCATAGGAAACGAAAAAAAGCGCAAAGCGGCGGAAGCCGAGCTTATTTCCGACGATACGGTCCTCGTGCACGTTCCCGAAGGCGCGAAGGCGGAAAACGTCGCGTACGGCTTCGATCTTGTTATAAACGATGATAATACGCAGCTGTTTTCAAAATCGGGTCTTCCCGTTCTCGCGTTCTCGGAAAATATCAAATAAACACAGCAACAAAAAAACGGGGCTGTCGCATTTGCGGCAGCCTTAATGATTTGCGTCTTTAATGCAAATCAATTCATGACGGTACGACCGTCAATTCATGACGCTTTGCGTCGATTC
>CACZVC010000184.1 GCA_902784545.1 uncultured Ruminococcus sp.
TCGGGTCGATCATTACGCGGTATCTCAACGGTTTATATATGGCGTAAAGCGCGATATTACCGTCGGGCATCGTCGTATTGAAGTCAAAGGCGTTGCCTACTCCGTCGTTGTTCTCAAACCAGCCTGCAAAGCTGTGTCCTTCGGGCGGGTTTGCCGCAGCTTCTGCGGTATAAATATCCGCGCTTGCAATAGACTGATTATAGTTGTACGTCAACGCCGGACCGAAGTTATCGCCATTTACCTTCTTGAACGTTATGGTATGCTCATTAGGCTGGAATTTGAATTCCATTATCATACCGCCCGAAATACCGGCAGCGGTAAGTTCAGGGACTGTATATGCACTGTAATTACCGTCCGGAGTTCTTCCGACGCCGTTGTCGTTCAGCACCTGTTTGCTGACCATGGTGTATCCGTAAAAAGTCGGAGGAGTCTGAAGGTTCGGGTAACTACCGGAGCCGGCTGTAATGATTATTTTCATCGTTGGTTCAGCCGGATACTGTAACGTTTCACTATCGGCAAGATAAATACGGTACAGATAGTTATATCCGTTTGAACCTCTGTAACGGCATCTGAATTCCTGTGTGATACCGTGTTCTCCGGTGATAGTGTTGTTTTCGTTTATCGTTATTGCCGTATATCCGTCCTGACTGATGTTTTCGTTTTTAACGTTCCAGCCCGGTATCGTACCTCCCGTAAGTATGAGGTCTTCGGACATCGTCTCGAAAAATCCCTTGATACTCGTGCTCAGACGGGCGTTATAGTACGAATCGCGCTGCGCCAGCCATCCGACGAATACATAACTGCCGTTATTTCTCGCAGGCTGCGATCCGGGATAACGATCCATAATATACTCGCCGTATTTTGCAGTCAGATCATAGTAGAAAATTATATACTGAGTGCCGCCTTCCGTCACATCATAATATCCTGTATACTCGGAAGCGCTGAACGGATTAGTTGTTCCGAGGTCATACCGGTGAGCTGTAAGGAATGAATCCCAGTTATCTCCGTCCTCATAGTTCGGACCGGTGGTATTGGACACCGAAAACGTCCATGTACCGGTAAGATCTTCGTTTTTGTACAACGTTCCGGTATATGATACAGGCACCTGCGTATTGTAATACCAGCCTTGGGCGTCCTTGTAAACGGGTTTCATCTCGTTGTTTACAAATCCGAGATTATACGCTGTATTGCTGTCATCGTTTTCAACTCGCATATAACGTGCGCCGTCGCCGTAGTTTGTGCCGCTATTATAAGTATAACTATTATTTACATTCAGCGGATAATAATATGTTCCGTTTGTTCCGTATGGGGTTGACGAATATGTCGTTTCCGTAATAAATTCACCGTTGCCGGGATAATATACAGTTCCTGTATAAGAACCGTTGTTATTATTGTTACTTTGCGTATATCTGCTGCCTGAATACGGATTTGAATATGAATATGGATACCGACCCGTTCGCGTGGAGTACCATTTATTATCATTATTATTAAAATAAATACTCGTAATTCGTCCTTGGATTATTCCATATTGTGTTCCCGCATTATTTGTTGCCAGTGTATATCGTCCTGCCGCTCCAGTATAGTTAACGCTTACGTTCAAATCAACAATTGCATTGTTTACTATACCATATTGCGGTGTGTCTGTTCCGGTTGTAGACAGATAACGATAACCGTCATAATCGTTGCGAACATTGACGGTTCCTGCGTACGTCCATCCGCCGTTACCGTCCGGCGTCAAAGCGACCATATTCCCATTAACTGATCCGTAAACGGTACCGGAATATGTTGCGGCGTCTGCTGCACTGAGAGTTGCCCAAACAGGCGTGGTTCCGTTGTTTCCTGTTTTTCTTGCGAATCCGATATCGAATCTCAAATGGTATACGTTTCTGTCGTAATATACGTTTACGATCGTGGTACCGTCGCCGGCTATTTCCTGCTGCTGGATTCCCGCCTGAGCTCCGGCTTTTTCTTTATCCTGATCTTCGCTCAAATGTGCAAATTTCAGTTTGTTGCTCGTATACGTTGCGCTGTCGGATGCGAGCGGATTGCGCTGTCGGATGCGAGCGGAGCAGCCGCAGTCATTTCACCGGAAATTCCTTGCTTGGTCGTATAAGTCATCAAGGCGTAATTGCTGTCGTTTGCGTTTTCAAGCCAGTAAACAACGGTATAATCGACCGTTTTCGGCTCCCAGAGAGCGTAAAGCGTGATGCTGTCGAGCTCCTCGTAAACGTACAGCTTGCCGTCGTGCAGCTCATACGTTTTCTTGCTTTCGCTGTTGTACTTTACAAAGCTGCTGCTTACGACATTGCCGTTCCCATCGGTTATCTGTGTTGCGGGATTTGCCGGGTTTGGATTTGACGCACTCGGTACATTCGTCAATTCTCCGGTATTTATGTCCATAACGGCGTCGGCGTACCAGCCTTTGAACTCATAGCCGGGGCGCGACGATACGTTGAGCTTTGTTGCAAAATAAGTGCTGTTGTACTGACCTTCTCCGCCCTGAGTGTGGTTGCTCGTCAGAAGATACGTCGATGGGACGTACGAGGCGCCGTTGCCGCTCTTTCCGGTATCGAAACGGATCCAGCGCGCTTCGGCGAATACGGGGTAAAGGTCTATACTGTTGCGGTTTTCGTCAAGAACGTCCTTTGTTACGACGATATAATAGCCTCCGCTGTAATTAGCGGGTGGGGTTAAGTCGCCGCCGGTATTGGCGTCGACATATCCGTCGATCTCGACTCCCGTTGTGGGGTCAACAGACTGGAAAAACTTCTTTGTCGCGGTAGGTACGTCTATCATCACCGCGGTATGACCGTCGGGACAGTCCGCCGCCGCCGTTTCATTCCCGTGACCGTCATCCCATACGGGAACGCCGCCTACCGTCTTCTGCATCGTGGTTTCGGTTGCGGTCTCCCATCCGGAGAAGACCTGGCGCGTCGCGTCGGTGCTCGGCGCTTCCATCGAACCGATATGCACTGCGGCGAGGTTGTCGCTTCCAAGAACTATGAGCTTACGGTTCATTATGGTGCCCCAGATATCGCTTTCCTTGGCGCCTAAATGGTAGTTTACGAAATAGTAATCCTCGTAAATAGGCGCGAGGAACACGTGGGCGGTGCCTTCGCTGTCGATCGCCGCGCTGCCGCTGACGCCGTTGACCGTCGCCGCTGACGCCGTTGACCGTCCAGTTGACCGTGTCGCCGACCTTGACGCCGCTTACGGGCGAGATCGTCAACGCTTTTTCAAAGCTGATCTCCTGAGGATCGTCCGTCCATTTATATGTAAAAGGATTGCTTGCATCGGGAACACTGCCGCAGCTGATGATGCTGCCGGGCACAGGCTCAACGACGTACCAGCCGAAGAAGTATTTCGGCTTGCCGCCGATCGTAAGGTTCGGCGGGTTGGATATCATTTCAAGATCTTCGCCGTTTTTCAATATCTGGCTCGTCTGAGTCGTGCCGCCCTTGTTTACGAACTTGTAGAATTCAGTAACGCTGTAAGTCAGCTCGCCGCTCGGGTCCGCGGGCGTGTTTTCCGTGAAGTTATAATGCAGGAAATGGAATTCGACGCGCGGATTTGTGACGTCGATATCGCCCTCGTGGTCGATTATCGCGTAGACCGAAAAGCTTTGCGCGTCAAAGGTGATCACTCCGTTGTTCTTGGTGTGATCTTTTATTTCGGGCGTTTCGCCGAAGTGTATTACGGTGAATTTATCGTTGCTTTGACCGTTTACGAGGTTAAACGATACTGTCACGGCGTCCTTCGGCTGTATTTCCTTGCCGTTGTCGAGTATGGATATATCAATGAATTCCGCGGATCTTATGACCTGATCCGCTCCGAGCATCGAGGAAACGGTTCTTATGAGCTTGTTGTACTCATCCGTGCCGCGCTGTATCTTCGACGCGTCGAGGATCGCGCCGTCCGGTATTGCGGCGCTGCCGGGATAGCTGATATTTATCGCGTTGACGCTTGTTTTCGTGACCTGCATCGAGCCCTTGGACGATACCTTCGCTTTTTTATTGCTCGGCTCGTTAACTATAAGCGTCTGCGGTGCCGGCCAGTCGCCGTAGTGGTTTCCGATGAAGGGGAAATCCGACAGATCGGTCACTTTATCTATGTCGAGTATGCCCGGCATATCGCTCTTGCCCTTGTATTCCGTGACGAGCGCGCTGTCGTAAGCGAACGCCGTCGGCGATTTAAGGAATTCGTCGTAGGTCTTCGTGTCGCTGTCAAACGGTTTTACATTTGCAACGCTTGAACCGTTTGCAAGAGAAGCGACAGCCGTCATTCCCTCGTTTATAATACTGTAATAATCATTTTTTCCTGTATTGGCACCGTCGAGACTGCCGGCGAACGCGCCGTTTTTCGCGGGATCGGTGCCGAATACCGCGCCGGTGGAATAGCAGTTCGATACCGTTCCGTTTTCAGCCGAGCCGACGAGACCGCCGGTGTAGCCGCTGCCGCCCGCGGAGCAGGTGGAATAGCAGTATTCTATATCCGTCGAGTTTGCCTGGCCGACAAGACCGCCGGCGACAGTACCGGATACGTTGATTATCTGATCGCCGTTTGCTTTGTTATATCTTCCGTTTTCGGTGTGACCGCCGGAATAGCTGTCCGTTATCGACGCGCCGCTCTTGGCAGAGCCGATAAGACCGCCCGCGGCTCCGTCGGATGAGTTTACCCATACCGCCGCGGCTGACGCGGTAACACTGCCGCCGGTCATTTCGCCTACGAGACCGCCGGACGCCTGTTTACCTTCTATTTTCTTCTGTAAATCGTCGCTCGTGTTGTCGTTATGTACGAGCACGCCGCTTATGTCGGCGCCTTCCGCTGACGCCGCGAGAGCGCCGGCTTTGCCGTTTTCGGATTTGATCGTGAAATCGACAAGCTCGACCTTTTCGACCTTATCGCCGCTTTCGAGAGCGGAGAAAAGTCCCGCGTCGCTGTCCTCCGATACTGAAACGTCGGATATCGTCAGCATATTTCCGTTATAGGATATCGTGCCTTCCGGATCTATCGGCTTGAATTTGCCGCTGTCGGTATGCGTCGTTCCGGTACCGTAATAAACGGTGTTTCCGGTTTTGGAGGAGGCTAAGAAGTCGCTCCAGGAAATATCCGCCGTTTGTTCCGCGTTTTTGATATCGTCCGCGCCGTTTGCATCATTGTCGCCGTTTATATCGGTTTTGAAGCCGGACACGCTCTGATCGAGGTTTTCAAGGTGACGCGCGTTCGCTATGTACGCGGTCTGATTCGAATTGATATCGGCGAAAAGGCTGCTTGTTCTCGCTTCCGCGCTGTACGCTATGTTTGAAAGCTGCGAGTTGCTGAACGAGACCGCCTGGACCTTCAGGTTTTCACCGGGGTAGAATCCTGCCTGGAGCGAACCGCTTTCGCCGAACATATCGGTGAATCTCAAGCCGTTTGCCGTTATGTCGTCAAGCGTTATTTCGTATCTGCCGTTCCCGTCGTCGCCTTTGGCGTAATTCTTTCCGGGCAGATTGTAGCTTCCGTGTTCCACTATCGGGTAAACGTATTTTACCCCGCTTGTTTCACCTGTTATTATAAGACTTAAATATCTGTCGCCGGATACCGCAGTATCAGAAGCGTTCGGGTCGTTTATTTCGACCCAGAGCGTTTCCTCGTTGTGTATGAAAGCCGTCGGAGCCTGGAGCGTTATGGTTTCAAGCGCTTTTGCCTCGACTCCGCCGTAATAACCGAGGACTGAATCGTCAGCCGCGTATTTGCGGCGGTCTTTTTTATGTTCGTCAAAACGGTAATTGTCGATAAGCGACTGATATTCGGCTGTCGTGTACTCGTGACCGAATTTTTTGTCGGCTGAGCTCATGGTCGAGCAGAAAACGTCCATTATGAGCGCGGGGGAAGCGTTATAACGGATAATATAGTTCCTGCTGAGACGCACGGTCTCGTCGATCGAGGCGAAGGGAAGCATCATATCGAGCAGCTTGCCTCCGCTCTGAGCTTCGCCGCCGTTGACTATTATATAATATACTCCCGTATTCTTGCCGGTGTTTTGGTCGACTTCCGCGTATCCGAAGTCGCCGTTATTCTCGGACGCGCCGAGAAAACCCTGGCTTTCAGCCACGGAAATGTGATTTTGCGCCGCAACGAAAATCTCCTTCGCCGCCTCGTCCATCTCCAGCTGATGCATGGAGCGCTGATACTGCCAGACGGCGACAAAAGCCACAGAGGACAAAGCCACTATTATGGCTACCACTATGAGGACTTCTGCAAATGTTACGCCTTTGTTGTTTTTTCTCATGAAATTCCCCCTTATTCCTGCTCGGAGATTATCAGTTCCGGCAGCTCCGCAAGCACGCTGCCGCTTGTATTATATACTTTGAGATTCTCGAATTTTATAAGTCCGCCCGAAAACGTTACCGTATCGTACTTTATCTGCAGATGCGACGTAGCCGCCGCGTCCGATACGAGCGGTCTTGAAAGAGTCGGAAAGTTTCTGTAGCTCAGGAATATCCTTGTTGTACCGTCGCCTTCCGCTCCGTTTGCCGGATCGCCGCCGTTTCCGTTGTTTTCGTCCGTGGTTTCGCTTGAATTTGCGGCTCCGGTCTTCATTTCAATACGCATTTCGCCGTATTTTGAATCGTCGTAATTTATGCCGTTTTCGTTTATTTCGATATTTTCGGCGCAGTGCAGATGATACCGCAGCTCCGTTACCGTCGTGGACAAAAGCACCTGCGCGTTCGCGCTGTCAACCGCTTTCGTATAAACTCTCGCGGCCATGGGTATACCTGCGGCGACAAGAGCCGTCATCAATAATAATATAATAATGGCGATCAGCACTTCCGCAAGCGTGAAGCCCCGATTGTTTTTCAATCTTTTTCTCACATTGTACCTCTATTTCTTCGCATACGAAAGTATTTCTTCCTTGCCGTCCTGTCCGTTGTTGCGTATTGATATCTCAATATCGCCGTCGGTAAGCTTTACGTTTCCCGAATTGTCGGTAAACGTGACGCTTCCGTCGACGGACGCGGCGGTCTTGTTTTCGAGCGTGTTCTGCGCGGCATAATAGCCGCTGAGCTTTTCTTTACTGCTTCTTGTCAGGCTGACGCTTGCCGCGATCATCGAGGCGAGAAGCGTCATGGACAAAACCGATATGAGCAGCGCAACAAGCACCTCGCCGATGCTCTCGCCGTTGTTTTTTCTTAGCTTTTGCAAACACTTTCTCATATCACTTCACATCCGTTCTCTTGAAAGACATCGTCACGGTCTTCTGCGTTGTTTCCGTTGTCGTGGATTCCTCGAGCGTGTATATCGTCACCTCATCGGATTCGTAATATACGCCGGTATCCGTTACGGTCTTTCTGTCTGTCGTATTATATGAGACGTTCGAGTCCGCCTGGAACGTCATGACGACGCTGTAAACGTCGCTGTCGCCGCCGCTTGAAACAGTCACGGTGAGATTTCCTTTTTTGTCGGCTCTTAACTCCACAGCCGCGGTAAGCTCCGTCTTTTCGGCGCCGCCGGACGATACGTTTATATTGAATTTCTTCACAAAATCCGTCTCCGGGGTGACGCCGTTGTTCCAGATGCTTTCGGTAATACTGCCGGAACCGACGTAAAGCGTTTTGGCGAGATCGTCAAAAACCGTCGGAGAGGAGGGAAGAGCGCCGTCAATATCGAACGACTTAAATTCACGCAGTAGTACCGTTTATCGGATTCGACGAGCTTGCTGTATCTGCCTGCCGCCGCCATGCCCGCCGTGAGTACGACGGAACCGATAACGGCGCAAACGAGGAAAAACAGCAAAGCGACGGAAATCGACGCGCCTCTGTTGTTATTTAATTTGTTTGAAATCCTCATCACGTGTACTCCTTCCGAACGCTTGAACTGAAAAATATAACGCAATCCGACGCCGGTCTGAACGCGTACAAGCCGGCTCAAATGGGCAGAATCGTCTAAATTAGCATTTTGATAATACAGTATAAAGATTTTTTTGTCAAGAGATGAAGATAATTGTTTACGAAATATTTACAAATATTATCAAAAACCGGCGCTGAAATGACTGCCGGCGCGGCTTTGCCGGATTTTCACGATCGTTTACACAACGTTTTACAATTGTACGCCGAAATTAAGCAAAATTGACACAATTGACCTTTTTGAAATTAAATTATCAGCAACAGAAAATTAACAAATTAAAATAAATGCACTAAAAGATGAATATAAAAAACGGCAAATTAACCCATAGAAATTTACAATAACGTAATATTATTACATGTTAAACGCGGATTTTTGAAAAGCCGCGGAAATAATAAAAGCGTTATAATAAACGCCCGCACTCTGCGCTATCAGACAGGGCGAGCGGAGAGAAAAAGCGGCACGTAACGCCGGTCAAAACGTCAGACGTAAAAATCGGTATCGGCTGGCGCGGCGTCTGTTTTTTCACAGAGCAGAGCGCCGCGGGATTAAAGCTGCGCGGAGTCGGTATTGACTGCGCCGCATACCGTGAATTTGCTTTGCGGAGTATAACGCTCATGCTGTGGAATTATTATATCCGGGGTTGCTGCGCTGTACGCCTCTGATATAATACTATGTGATCCGGGTAAATGTATTCACAGCTCGCCGATTGCATCCGAGATAAAGGCGGCGGCAGGGCGGTGAAGTTCCGGTAATTATTTCCGCGATCATAAGGACAGATCATTATTCGATGCGTCCGATCCGCTTTAATATACCTCCTTAAAATCCGCGGCGCGGAAAACCTGTATAATACACTCGTCACGGTATAAATCTGTCCTGTGAGCGGTTTTTGAGCAGACTTACGTTGTACCGAAATAAAATTTCGGTTTTCAGTCCGGCGAAAGAACGGAAATTATGCGCTCCGGAAGCTGTATATGAGCTTATTCGCGCCCCGATAATAAACTGTACGCCATGAAGCGGATCCTCGACGGCTTTGCTTCCTGCTATACAAAGCGTGCATTATTTTATATAAATAATAAATATAAATAGGAGACATAGCGCACGCCGGAGCGTTTTAAACGGGGATTTTACTCCGGCATAGTTTCAGACGGCAGGATGAAAGCTTCTTTATATATTAAAGCTCCGAAATACGGCGTAAAACACTCAAAAACAGTATTACGGAGCACCGAAATATACCTTAACGAGCCTTGAATAAGGGCTGAAAAGCGTAAAAACAACGTGTTTTTCGTTTTGATCAAAGAAAACACCTCACATTTTTGCCGCAAATGATATGACGGCAAAAAACAAGGAGCGGCCGTTAAAAGCCGCTCCGCGATCGCTGTATTTTAGATTTCCACGCTTGACCAGTCTTCAAATTCTGTCGTTTTTCCGTTTCCCGCCTGACCTTCGGTATTGCTTCCGTTTACTCTTATCTTTCCGTCATCGTCCGTATACGCTATATACGCGTAGCCCGCGCCGACGTCTTTGGCGCCGCTTTTTACAAGCAGGGACGGTGTGCCGCCGACGGCGGCTCCGCCGAGACAGTTGCCGGTGTTGAGACCGTAGCCGTATACGGCGCCGGATTCGGTCAGTATCGCTATATCGCCGTACATTATCGAAGCCTTGACAACGCCCGATACGGCGATCCTCTGCGCGCCGTGGCTTCCCGCGCCCTGCGAAAAGCCCTGTACGCTCCGCCAGCCGGCGTAATACAGCTCGCCCGATTCCGTTACCATAAGCAGATTATGCTCGCCGCTCGTAATATAGCATACGCCGGATAGCAGCTTGTACGGCTCCGTCATATTATCCACGCTGTCGCCGAATTTGTTCCAGCGGGCGTCGCCCATAACGTAACAGTCGCCGTTTTTGTCAATAAACGCGGTGTTCCTGCGCCCGGCGGATATCGCCGCCGCGCCGTCGGCGATCTTCCGGAACGACGTCACCGCGCCACCCTCGTCCGCTTTGCCGAGCTGACCGTAGCTGTTGTTTCCGATGCCCCACACCGCGCCGTTTTTGTCGAGCACGAGCATATGATCGTAGCCGACGCTTATCTCCGCGGGCGTTCCGTCGAACTCGACGAGCGTCCAGTCGTCCGATCTTGTTTTTATTCCCGGTATGACATCGGCGCCGATCGTGTAAATATCGCCGTCGAGCGTCAATATCGCCGCTGCTATGTTGTTGTTTCCGCTTTCGAGGTTGTTGCTTTTGCAGATGTCGACGCGCGACACGCCCTCGTAAACGAGCTTCGGTCTAGTTACGACGTTTTCCGCGCCGGCTCCGAGAACGTTGTTGTTATTGCTCCCCCACGCGTAAAGCTTTCCTTCGGGCGACAGATAAAACATCTGACACCCGCCCGCGACGATGCCCGGGCGCACGGAAAGATCGGCGTTTTGCTGTATTTTTTTCGTTTCAAAGCGTATTTCGCCCGAAATATCCGTCGTTATCGTCGCCGATCCGTTGAGATACCGTTTTGTTTTGCCGTTAAGATCGGTGAAAACTATCGCCGTCAGCTTGAAGCCCTCCTTCGCCTCGGCTTTGACCTCGACGGTGACATCTCCGTCGAATTTCATAAGCCACGGATCAGTCACCGCCTCGCCGTTGACCGTCACGTCGAGCCTCGTTTCGGAGAAGCTCATCGTAAGATAGCTGCCGCTTATGCCTATGAGATAGTTTTCGTTAACTCCGAAGTATTCGCAGAGATACCGCAGAACGTAGTCGTATCTGTTTCTTATGAATTTCCGCATATCCGCGATCGAAGTGTTGTAAGCGTCCATGCTCGCGCCCCAGCGGAGCGACTGCAGTTTTTCTATCGGCGCTCTCTGTCCGACTATATTATCGAGCTCGGCCTCCATCCACGAAGGAACGAATATTTCCTTTATCACCTGATAGAAGCGCGCTAAAAATTTCGTTTTGAAAGCTTCGTTTTTGCGCAGCTTGTGCATTATCGTGCCGACGACGCAGCCCGTCTGGTCTATCCAGCCGAAGCAGTTTGAGACCTCGGTGGTATCGGGACCGTTTTTGAAAAACGATATGCCCATATCCATATCGAGCATAGTGAAATGCCACTTGTTGTCGACGCCGGACGGGTCGTTTTCCGCGCGGTTGCGCCATACCTTTATATTGTTGCCCGGCCAGTCGAGCGAGCTGAAATACGTTCTCGATACGTACATATCGATAAAAGAGTCGATATCGAGCTTGCCGCATACGTATTCGTAGCATTCCGCGTTATTAAGATCGTGATCTCTTATGTAGTCGACAAGCTCGTTGAAATCGTCCGCGTCGTCTTCAAGCCCGGACGTGACGATGAAAGGCGCGTTCTGATTCGTATGCACCTGCGAATAATCGCTTTCGATAAGCGCGACGTTATCCTTGTCAACGCCGTAATGCGATTCGACGTAGTCGCCGCTGTAACGCTCGCGGGCGTTGTAGATCCCCCAGAAATCGCCGTTTATGAATACCAGAACCGGCGCGTACGCCATAGTTTCAACGTCGAGAGTTCTCGTCACGCGCTGCATATAAGCGTCGCGTATATAGGAATTTCCGCAGTCGTTTCCGCTGTTTCTGAGCAAAAGTCTTGAAAAATCGGTTATGCTCTGTCCCTTCGCGTTTCTCGCATAGCCGTCAAACAGGTCGAAATTTAGCTTTGTTTCGG
The DNA here is from genome assembly GCA_902784545.1 of uncultured Ruminococcus sp. Lineage (GTDB taxonomy): Bacteria > Bacillota > Clostridia > Oscillospirales > CAG-272 > UBA1248. The sequence goes on from CACZVC010000184.1 coordinate 11,579, forward strand.
CGCCGTCCGTCTGATTTTCGGAGCCCTTGTAAAACACCTTCATAGAGCGCATGCCGGTACCTGCGGAGCCGTGGCCGCTTATCGACAGCTCGACGTTTGAATAGCCGCGCCGTTCTCCGTTTTTGTCGAAGACCTCCATAAACGCTTCGCCGCGCGTGTTGGGATCGTTTGACGAGGCGTTGAAATTGTGGTAAAAGCCCGGATGACCGAACATTTGGCTCGACTGGAGCGAAACGGACATCACCGTAACGCCGAACTCCGCCATGCGGGGACTTACGAAATAAGAATTCGTGTAAACGCCTGTGTAATTTTCGCCGT
>CACZVC010000185.1 GCA_902784545.1 uncultured Ruminococcus sp.
CGCTTACGCGCACGTACCGCAACATAACGGGCAAAACCGTGCCGAACAGAACGCTTACGCTCACCGCTAAAACAAAGACGTTTGAGGACGCGGGCTTCGCCTACGAGCACACGGCTGGCACAAGGCTTCTGCCGGAGGCGAAAAAGGACGGCGTTTATTATCCGTCCGTACTTATACTCGACACCGGAGCCGACCGCGCGTGCTTCGACTTTTTCTCCGCGGTATCGTCGACCGCGGTATACAGAAGCGTTTTGTCGGCTGACGAAACTGTCGTCGGCAAAGCCGCGCCGGAGCTTGCTTTCATAATAATAAACGAAACGGAGCTTTCAAAGGTCCCCTCGGCTGAAAAGGAAATAATAATCAAAAAGGACAAGACCGCCGCGCCCGTTATAATAGACACGACGTATTCCGACCGGGATAAAATAGTGATATACGGCGCGTGCGAGGAAAACTGCACGGTAAAGATCACAGGCGGTCTTACCGAGGTATCCGAATATCAGAGCGACGGCGATTTTATGCTCGAGGTGCAGCTGTCGGATAAATCCGAATACAGCGCGCTTTCCGTGACCTGCACGGCTGACGGCAAGGAGGAAAGCGAAGCGGAGCGTGTGGAGGCGCACATATCCGACAGAACGGGATACAAAAACGTCACCGTCGGCAAAGACGGTCATCTGCACTACGACGAAACGCTTCCCGACTACAAGGGCGAAACGGCGCTGTGGCAGGAGAGGATAGACGAATACGTCGGATATCTTTCCGCAAAGGCGGACAGGATACACGAGGTGTCGCCCGACACGAAGCTGATATATGTGATACCGCCGAACCACCTGACGATATACCCCGAGACCGCGCCCGATAGTCTGGCGCCTTACAAGGGCGGCGTATCGCGCATGGATCAGCTTGTCGAGGCTTTCAAGGACAACGGCAAGGTCGCGTTCATCGACCTTAAAACGCCGCTTCTTGCGGCGAAGGAGACCGCGCCGTACAGGATATACAACAAGACCGACACGCACTGGAACGAGCTCGGCGCGTATTACGCGTACCGCGCGATTATGGAGTATATAGCGAAGGACTTCCCCGCCGCCGCGCCCGATCCGCTTGAAAAATTCGACGTTTACACAAGAAAAACAAACGGCGGCGATATGGCGAATTTCCTCGGCTTCGACCTGAACAAGGTCAAGGAGGAGGGCGTTTTCGTCCGCTCGAAGGAGCCTTTGAAAAGCGGCATATCGAAGGACTACGCGCTGAATTTTGAAAACGTGTGGTTCTCCGACGAGCACGTTTTCGAGATAGACGACAAGGATCTGCCTACGATGATAATGTACCGCGACAGCTTTTCGACGAACCTTATGTCGTTTTTAGCCGAAAAGTTCAGCAAAAGCGTTTTCCATACGATGTGGGAATACGCGGACGAATACGAGCTGTACGCGGAAATGCAGCCGGATTATATCATTTACGAATTTGTGGAAAGGGGTCTCGGAGGATTACAGTAAGAGATTATGAAAGGCAAGCTTAAAAAGCCGGTCGTTATAACGATCGCCTGCGTTATGGCGCTTTCCTTCATATACGGCGCGTTTTGCTGCGCCGCGCTCTCCGCCGAATACGACGGGGAGGGCGGCTTTACGGGACGCGCCGCTTACGCATTGTCTCACGTTTTCTCCGACCCCGCGCCCGAGGTCTTCAAAAAAACCGTGTACCGCTTTTTCGGCGCGGTCACGGAGCCCGGCGTCGCGTCGGGCGGCGACGGATATCTTTTCCCTACGAAAACAGATAAATTCGACTACGAAGCCGATATAGCGGGCAAAGCTCATTACAACTCCGACGTTTCTGACGCGTTTTACAACAGCATAACCGAAAGGAAAGAGGCTCTTGCCCTCGACGGCTGCGAGCTTTTCGTTTTCGTTATACCGAACAGTCAGACCGTTCTGCGCGACAAGTTGAAAACCGGGGACAAAAACGGAGTCACGGCGGCGCAGGAGCTTGAAAAATATCTTAACGGCAGAGGTCTCGGCTGCTTTTATATGCTCGATACGGCGCTCGCCGGATCGGATATCGCGGTGTATCACAACACGGCGAATAAAATAAACGGCTACGGAGCGTATAAAATATACCGGCGCATATCGTCGCTTTTGCCGGAAACGGTGACGCGCCGCTTCCGCGAGGCGGTCGTCACGCCGGACGATATAAGCGTCGTCATGACGGACGGAATGGAGCTTGCAAAGCTCGCCGGGCTTGAAAAATCGATAAAAAACAAAACCGTTATATACCCGACGGCGCCCTTTGCCTCGGCGTTTACGGCGACGGCGGAAAACGGCGCGACCGTCTGCCGTCTTAAAGACGAATACAACGACTTTATCGGCTTCTCGGACGTGCTTTTTCAGATACCGGACAAGGACGAGCGCGAGCTGTTTATACCGCTTTTCTCCTCGTCTTATACAGACACGGTATATAAAAACTCGCTTTCGTACCCCGGCGACGTTATGAAAAGCTTAAAGCCTTCCGTCTGCGTGTGTATCGTGCGCGAGGATTCGCTTTCTTCCCTGCTCGATAAAAGCGATCTGTCAAGCTACGAGGCGCGCGCGGCGGGAGAAAAAGGCGGCGTAACGCCGGCGCCCGTCGTTATCACGGCGTCGTGCAAAAGAAGCGGCACGGCTTTCATCGCGGGCGAATGCAGCGCCGACGCCGACGTAACCGTGTCGTCGGACGACGGCTCGGTAACGGTAAAATGCCGCGAAGGGCGCTTTATAGCGGAGCTTCCCGCAAAGCCCGGCGCGGAGCTGACGGTATTTACGTCTATCGAGGGCAAGGCTCCGTCGGAGCCGGTCAGATACCTGCTCCCGAAGGCGGCGCTCGCGGACGAAAACGTATTTTCCGGCGCCTCGTCAACTCTTTACTACGGCGCGACGGTAAGCGACTACACCGGCGCGAATATGATCAGACCGGCGCTTCTGTCGCGGATGCAGAAGCACGCGCGTGAGCTTGTGGGCAAAATAAGGGACGCGAGCGGAAAGGAAACGCAGATAATATTCCTCGCCGCGCCGAACCCGCTTTCGGTATATCCCGACTCGGCGTCAGCGGAGCTTATAAAAAAGCGCGCGGATCAGACGCGGCTCGACCAGCTGTGCGAGGCGCTTTCCGGCGTTGAGGGCTTTACCCTGCTCGACATCAGAAAAACGATGAAAGAGAACACGGACGTCGACAAGCTTTATTATCAGACCGACACGCACTGGACGGAAACCGGCGCGTACTTCGGCTACCGCGCGATAGTCGAGGCGGTGGGCGGCACGCCGTATTCGCTGAACTCCTTCAAACAAAAGACCGCAGTCGCTTCCGCGGGCGACCTTGCGTCGTTTGCGGGGCTTGACAGTCTGACGGAAAACGTGCGGTTTTTATCGCCGCTTTACAAGCCGCGCGCCGTGGGCATACCGCCAAAGCCGGACACGATAGACAGAACGCTGTATTCCGGCGAGCTGACCTCGGCGGTAGACGACGATTCCCTGCCGAAGGCGGTGATGATACGCGACTCGTACAGCGCAAACCTCTTTCCTTTCATATCCGAGCATTTCAGCTTTCTTTACTGTCAGAGCATGTGGCAGTACGAGCCCGACTATGAAATGATAGAGCGGTACGCGCCGGATTACGTTATATACGTTATCTGCGAGAGAAATCTCAATATGTTATCATAAAGTAACAAAAAAGCGGTTGACTTTCACCGCTTTTTATGGTATATTCTAAAAAAAACGAAAAGGAGAATAAATATGAAAAAATTCATCTGCCCCGTATGCGGTTACGTTCACGAAGGAAACGAGCCGCCTGAGAAATGCCCGCTTTGCGGAGTTCCCGGTTCCAAATTCAAGGTCGAGGAAGCGACTGAGATGAGCTGGGCCGCCGAGCACGTTTTAGGCGTTGCAAAGGACGTCGATCCCGAGATAAAAGCCGGACTCAAAAGCAATTTTGAAGGCGAATGCTCCGAGGTCGGTATGTACCTCGCAATGGCGAGAGTGGCGTACCGCGAGGGCTACGCCGAGATAGGCGCCTACTATGAGAAGGCGGCGTGGGAAGAAGCCGAGCACGCGGCGAAATTCGCCGAGCTTTTAGGCGAGGTCCTGACCGACTCCACTAAGAAAAATCTTGAGCTGCGCGTAGCCGCCGAAAACGGCGCGACCGCCGGCAAGACAGAGCTTGCCAAAATGGCGAAGGCGCAGAATCTCGACGCCATCCACGACACCGTTCACGAAATGGCGCGCGACGAAGCCCGACACGGCAAGGCTTTCAAAGGTCTGCTCGACAGATATTTCGGTAAATAACGGAGGCAAATAATGGACAACAACGTACAACCCGATTTCAAAACGACGTCAAAATGCCCGGTCAGCACCGTGGTGACGCTCGCGGTCATAATGCTTATCGCGGGCGGCGGCGTTGCGGCTATCGCGTGGGGCAGCGTAAAACCGCTGACTCTCGTGCTGATACTTGCCGCGTACGTGTTGTTATGCTCCGCCGCGATGGTGTATTTTGCGATGATCTCCCGCTGGGAGCTCACTTTTGTAGGAAACAGGCTGTATCTTAAAAACCTCGGCAAAAACCTCGGCAGCAAAAAGAGCTTCGAGGTGTTCGATACGCCGGCGTCCGACTGCATAATGCGCCTGACGTCAGAGAAGAAGAACGAGGGCTCGCTCAAAATAGCCGGCACGATCTTCAACGTCGGCGGCATACAGAACTTCGCCGAAATGCAGAAATACATAGAAGAGCATTTCGTAAAAGAGGAAACCGAAAACTGAACAAAAAGCCGTCGGGACGCCAGCTATAAAGCGGGCGTCCCGACTTTTTTGTATATGATACAGATATGCGTCGTTTCCCCGAAGCCGGATCAAAAGCGCATTGTTGCCGGGGATCGCCCCGCGTTATATGAGAGCCTCTTGAAAGCTCATTTCATTACCGTGTCGATCAGCTGACAGTATTGATACGCTTCCTCCTTATAGGTGTCGGATATGCCCGAAACGGTTATTTCCGCGCCCTTTGCAGGGTATTCGTCCGGGAATTTCCGCTCGTCTTTCAGAACGAACCCGATGCCCTGCGCGCAGCCCGCGGCGGCTCTCAGGCAACGTCCTTTTTTCTGACGAGCGCTTTTCCGATAAAGAAGATAACAACGTATATCGC
>CACZVC010000186.1:0-5553 GCA_902784545.1 uncultured Ruminococcus sp.
TGTGATCTGACCGTCGTTCCGATGACGGGTTACAGCCGCGATATGTACTACGACGACACGGGTCTGCCCTTCGTCCGTCCGAGCCCGAATCTGCCTACGCTCGAATCTCTGCTCGTCTACAACGGTACGTGTATGTTCGCGGGGACGAACGTTTCCGAGGGGCGCGGAACGACTCAGCCGTTTTTACTCGTCGGAGCGGAATACATAAATCCGGAAGAGCTTGCCAAAGCGCTCAACGACGACAAAACGCTTGAAGGAGTAAAATTCAGCCCCGCGTTTTTCCGTCCGGAATTCGGCAAATCCGCGGGAAAAGCGCTTTACGGCGTTCGTCTGCACGTTACGGACAAGCGCGCGCTTATGCCCGTGCGCCTCGGTGTGACGATGATAAGGACGATACAGTCGCTTTATCCCGGATTTGAATTCACAAAGCCGAAAACGCCGGGCGGCAGATATCATATCGACCTCTCCACCGGCAACAGCGACCTGAGGGACGGCGTTTTATCCGCGGACGAAATAATGAAAAAGTGGAGCGGCGACGCGGAGAAATTCAAAGAACAACGTAAAAAATATCTTCTTTATTGAATATAATAAAAATAGGCTGTTTATAAACCTGATATCTGATTCAGGTGAGTAAACAGCCGTTTTCTGTGGAAAGCCAAGCAATTTGAGCATTAGAGCCTCATTCACCGCTTACGCGGTCCCCCTTTCCGTGAACCCCCACCGCTGTTCGCGGCGGGGAACCCCGGACGCCCGGTAATTCAGCAAAAAGGGACTTCGTCAGAGCCTCATCCACCGCTTACGCGGTCCCCCTTCCCCGAAAGGGGAAGGTCAATAAGCCTCATCCACCGCTTACGCGGTCCCCCTTCCCCGAAAGGGGAAGGTATAAGGGCTGTTTATCCGCCCCGGTTTTCGTCGGGGTTTTAAACAGCCCTTTTTGTATTACCTGAGTTAAATTCCGAGCGTTCTGAGATATTCTCTGCTTATCTTCGCCGCCTCGAGCGCGGGCATATCCTTTGATTCGTCCTGCTCTACTATGACGTATTCCACGCCGGCTTTTTCAGCCGCCGCAAGAATTGCCGGGAAGTCCTGCATACCCATACCGAGAGGACGGAAGGCAAAGCCGTTATCCTCCTTCGAGCCGGGCTCCTGCGCTTTTCCGCTGTCGTCTATCAGAGCGTAGACGGGACCGGATGCGAGCTTTTTGCAGGTGAAATCCTTTAAATGCAGCGTGTGCATCCTGCCGGCGTATTTTTCGATGAACGCGGCGGGATCGACGCCGGCGTATCTCGCCCAGCAGGTATCGAGCTCGCCCTCTATATCGGGCAGAGCCTTGTATATCTTTTCGAGTATGAATTCGCCGTCAAGATAATTGAACTCAAAATCGTGGTTGTGATACGTCAGCTGTACGCCGTTCTTTTTGAGCAGCTCGCCGACTTTCTTGAACTTCTCCATCGTCTTATCAAAATTGCCGTTCTGATAATTTTCGATGCCGTACCACGGTATAGCGGAGAATTTCGCGCCTAACGTTTTCAGGTAGTCGACCGCCTCCTGTCCCTTTTCGATGAACAGATCGGGTCCCTGATGTACGGACGGGCAGACAAGACCGATACGGTCGAGGATCGCTTTGACCTCCTCCGCGGACTTGCCGAAATATCCCGCGAATTCCACGTAATCGTAGCCCGCCGCCTTTACGGCTTCGAGCGTGCCTTCAAAATCCTTCGCCATATCTTCTCTTACAGAATACAGCTGGATCCCCACTTTGAAATTTTTCATTTTACGCTCCTCAGATCTTCGGGATCTTTATTTCTATTTCCTTGCCCGCTATGCCGGATTTTACGATACCGTCGATTATAGCCTGGTTGTAAACTATCTGCGACGACGGGACGGGAGCCTTGCCGCCGGTCTTTACGGCGTCGAGGAACGAGCGGATCTTGTGATAGAATTCGCCCTCTCTCGTGTTCGGGAGCATCGGCACCTGCGTGGTAACGCCGACGGACGTACCCGCGACGTCGTGATATATCGTCATCGGGCCGCCGATGGAGCCGTTCCAGCATTCCGTGGACGGTATGCGCAGGGAGGCTTTCGTACCCATTATTATCGTGTCGCCCGACGTATCGAGGTTCATAGCCCACGCTATACGGAAGTCAAGCACTATGCCTCCCTCGAGACGGATGAGACCCGCGGCGAAATCGTCGACGCCGAACAGCTCCGAATAGCTTTCGGGTTTGTTCTCGGCTTTCCAGTATTCCTTGCTCTTGCCGAAATGATCGGAGGTGAAGCCGGTCACGGTCAGGGGCTTCGGATAGCCTATCGCGTTGAGCACCATATCGAGCGAATAGCAGCCTATGTCGCCCATCGCGCCTATGCCCGCGGTATCCTTTTCGATAAACGTCGTGCCGAACGGGGTGGGTATTCCTCTTCTTCTGCCGCCGCCGGTCTGTATGTAGTAGATTTTGCCGAGCTCGCCGGATTCCACTATCTTTTTGACCATCTGCATATTGGGGTTGAATCTCGGCTGGAAGCCTATCGACAATACCTTGCCGCTCTTCTTCTCCGCTCTCATAACCTCGACCGCTTCGTCGAGCGTTACGGTGAACGGTTTTTCAAGCAGAACGTTTACGCCGTGCTCGAGCGCGTCGATGGCGCAGGGCGCGTGCTGTTTGTTGTATGTGCAGACAGACACCGCGTCAAGCTCGTGCTCGTTTTCAAGCAGCTCGTGGCAGCTCAGATAGCAGCGCGCGTCGGGATAGCCCCACGCGTTCATAAAATTCCTCGCCTTGTCGGGGATAAGGTCAGCCGCGGCGACTATCTCGACGTCGGGCATTTTTTTGTATTCCTCCATGTGGGCACCGGCGATCCAGCCCGTGCCGATGATGGCGACCTTCAGTTTTCTTGAAGTGTCGACTTTTTTCTCGCTGTGATCCTCCTTGAACGCGTCAAGGCTCGTTACGGTTTTTGCCATATCAGTTTCTCCTTTTGTTATACTGTTTTTCGGGCGTTATGCGCCCTTTTTTATGAATTATACACTAAATAAAAACGTCTTGCAACAAGTTTTTTGGTTGCTAATGTAAATTTTTTAATATTATATAAAAAAGCCGCGATTACCGCGGCTTTTCAGAGTGCAGACAAACTCCCTCAGTCAGCAAAGCTGACAGCTCCCCCGAAGGAGGAGCCTTGATCTGCCTCCCTCTTTGAGGGAGGTGGCGCGCCGCTTTGAGGGAGGTGGCGCGCCGTATTACGGCGTGACGAAGGGAGTAAATACTTTGTCTTTTATGCTATATCAAAGCTTGTTATACTTCTTCATTATATTTTCGAGCGCCTTTTTCGCGGATTTCTCCTTGGACTTGTATTTCGCCGCGAAGTCGGTGCTACCTTCGCTTACGAGGTTATTGAACAGAGTGGAAAGACCTATCGAAGAATAGATATAGCCTATATCGTAAACACGGGATTGAAGGATAATATCAATCATCTCGGAGGAATCGGAGTCTCTCGATTTCTTTCTCTTAAGAGTTACCTCGTAGTATGCGGGCGTGACGTAAATATAGGAATACAGCGCGAACGCCTCGATTATGTAGGCGGCGTCCTGCGGCTTGTCGATATTTGCAGGTATGCTTATCATGGAGCCGACGCCGTCGACATGCGTTCTGTAATTCTTCTGCGCCTCGTCGAATTTAGGAGTCGGGAGAACGCCGTAGGGCGAATCCATATCGCTCAGGTTGACGATATAGCTCAAGACCTCGGAATAGAACAGACCCTGGTTGTTCATGAACATTTCCTTTGTCTGAGCCGGGTCGTTTTTGGATATCCAGGTAAAGTTGTCCTCGTGGATGAGCTTTTTGCAGAAGGCGAGAAGGTCAAGTATCTTTTCCTGCTGTTCGCCCATAACGACCGTGGGGACGTCGTCCCTCAGATCCACGGTCTTTATATCGCTCGTATACATGAAGTTCGTCAGACCGCCGCCGTTAGTGGTAAGGAAGCCGTAAACGTCCTCGTGATCGTACTTGCCGTCGCCGTTGGCGTCCTTCGACACCTTTTTGACGTACTCGTAGAATTTATCGAGCGTCCACGTTCCATTCCTTACGAGCTCATACGGCTCCTCAAGGTCGTTGTCGGAAATCATTTTCTTGTTGAACAGCATTATCCACGTAACGTCGTTGTCGAGGATGTTTATATCGCCGTTCATGAAATAGACTTTACCGTTTATCGCGGCGTCGCGGAGCGTGCCGGGATCCCACCATTCCTGATCGAGATTCATATAATCCTTAAGATCGAGGAAGTTGTAAAGATAACCGTTCTGCGCGAGAGCGCCGGTCGTCGGACCGTTCGCCATTATAAGATCGTACGCTTTGGCGTTCGACTTATAGTCTCTCTGCGCCGCGCCGGAAACGTCAGCCTCGGCGGTTTTCATGATAGTTACACCGTAATTATCGAACATCGCGGTGTTCCTCAGGAAAACAGCGTTTTCGATAGGCTCGGAGCTTGCTTCCTCCGCCCAGATCTCCTTTTCGGAGTTACCGACGTTGAACATGCACAGTACGTTGAACGTACGGTCGTATTTCACCTTCGGCAGTTCGTCAAGGAACGGCTTCGCCTTATCGGCGTTGGTAAGCTCCTCGGGCTCCGTCTCCGCCGCGGTCGTCACCGCCGCAGAATCGTTCGCCTGGCTCTTTGTGGTATCCGCGCCCTGCTGATTATTCTGATCGGCGCAGGAGACGAAAGCGCCTGCTGTGAACAGAAGCGTGAGGATGATACAAAGGATTTTTTTCATCTTACTTTCCTTTCTTTATATAATTGTTTACTTTCTTTCCCTGATCGGTATAAGTCCGGCTTTATCCGCCATACCGGCGCCTTTTACGACGCACAGCGCCGGATCGTCCGCGACCTTTACCGGCAGTCCCGTGACGCTGCTTATCAGCTTGTCGAGACCGTATATCTGACAGCCGCCGCCGGTAAGGATTATCCCGCTTTCCGCTATATCGGAAACGAGCTCGGGCGGGGTTTTGTCTATGACCGCGCATATCTCCTCGATCAGCGCCGTGACCGGCTCGAAAAGCGCCTCCGTCATATCGTTCGACGTTAGCTCCGTCAAAACCGGCGCCCTGCTTTTTAAGCTCTTGCCCTTGACGGAGACCGTCTGTATATCGTCCCTGCGCCAGACCGAGCCTATCGCGATTTTCGCCTGCTCCGCGGTCTGCTCGCCTATCAGAAGCGAATACTTGCTTCTGCAGTATCTGATTATCGCCTCGGTCATCTCGTCGCCCGCGGTCCTGACAGAAGACGAAAGGACCGAGCCGCCTAAGCATATAACGGCGATATCCGTCGTTCCGCCGCCGATATCGACTATCATGCTTCCCTTGTCGGACGTTACGTCGACGCCCGCGCCTATCGCGGCGGCGACCGGCTCGTCAAGCAAAAAGGGATCCTTCATACCGGCGCTCACCGCGGCGTCGCGCACCGCGTGCTCCTCAACGTCCGTCACTATGCTCGGCACGGTTATGACAACGGACGGCGGCAAAAGCGTCCTTCCGCACGCCTTTGCGTAAAAGCGTTTGA
>CACZVC010000186.1:5559-10135 GCA_902784545.1 uncultured Ruminococcus sp.
ATCAGCTCCGCCGCCTCGCGCCCGACGCGCGTGACCTTATTCAGATATTTGTCCACGGCAATGACGGAAGGCTCGTTCAGAACGACGCCCTTTCCGTCGACGTAGATCTGCAGAGTGGACGTTCCCAGATCTATCGCAGTTTTTCTTGACATTATTTACGACCGTTAAGTTTATTCCATGGTATATCGAGCGTACATTCGTTGTTAAGAAGCCCGCCGATGTGATACATAAGCGGATAATCTTCCGCTTTTACTTCGCCCTTTTCGCAGAGCTTTTTCAAAACCGAATACATTCTTTTCGTTATTACGACCGATTCGAGCGTAACGCCGGACAGCTTTTCGAGCGCCGCGTCAACGGACAGTCCCTCTCCTAAAAGAGTGCCGAGCCGCCTCGTCCTGCCGCCGAATATCGTGACGTACAGATCGCCCGCGCCGACGAAAAGCGCTTTGTCCTTTGCGCCGAAAAGCTTTAAAAGTCCGTCCATTTCACGCAGGCTCTGCGCGAAAAGCGCCGCCTCGGTGTTGTAATGCTCCGCGCAGTTTTCCCCGTCGCGCCTGTGAGCCATACCGATAGCGAGAGAAACGGCGAGCGCGTATGCGTTTTTGAGCGCCACCGCCGCCTCGACTCCGGTCACGTCGTCAGATACGGTTATATGGTAATAATCCGTTTCGAGCAGGTCTCTGAATCTCTTTGCGACCCATTTGCGTCGTGCGCAGTACGTTACAGAGCATTGATTTCCGTCAGCCAGCTCATAGCTCGTGCAGGCGCCGCCGACCGCGGCGAAATAAACGTTTTGCGGCGCGTTTGCGGCAAAATGATCGGGGTACGTCGTTACCGTGCCGTCGCCGTTGTCGAGCAGACCTTTCGTGACGGACAAAACGCGCGTGCCGGGCTTGAGCTTCGGTATTATTTCGTTTGTGAACCAGTCGACGCCGAAGCTGCTTACGCCGCAGACGACGTCATAAACGCCGTCGAGCGCAGAATCGAGCTTATCCGATTTATAAAACTCCGCGCGCGGTATATACCGCTTCATATTTTTATGAAAGCAGTCTTTTTCAAGTCCGTCGATTATATCGTCGTCAAGCGGTGTGCCGACGAGCCGGACCTCCGTACCCGCGTCGTGCGCGGCGGCGCTGACGGCAGACGCCATCATACCGGCGCCGACAAACGCGACTATCCTTCTGCGCCTGTACGTCACGTATCTGTACGGCGTGCCGTCGGTATCGTAATACCGCTCGCTTTCCTCATCGACGTACCAGTCGGGCATTTCGTCGAGGTTCGGTATAAACGTATCCGCCTCATAGCTTTTATCTATTTTCGTTATGTACGCGGTGTCGCAGTACGGCAGAAGCTGATTGTAAACGGAGCCGCCGCCTATTACGAATACGTCCTTGTCCTTAATTTCAAAGCAGACGTTTACCGCCTCTGTCAGATTGTGGACGACGCGCGCGTTTTCTATTTCGATCTCACCGGGATACAAAACTATGTTTTCCCTGTTTTTGAGCGGCTTTCCGCCCGGCAGAGACAAAAGCGTGTTGTAGCCCATTATTACGGCGTTGCCGGTCGTCAGCTCCTTGAATCTTTTAAGGTCGGTCGAGATACGTGCGAGCAGATCGCCTTTATATCCTATCGCCCAGCCGTCTGCGACGGCGACTATGAGTTTAAGCATCCTTCTCTCCTATTCGGCAACGGGTATTTTTTCGTCAAGCTCCGTATATTCGTAATTCTCGAGCTTAAAGCTGTTTTTGGTAAACTGATAAAAGTCCTTGATATCGGGGTCGAGGATGAGCTTCGGCGCGGGCTTCGGCTCGTTTTGAATTATCTTCTTTACTATCGGAACGTGTCTGTCGTATATATGCGCGTCGGCTATGACGTGGACGAATTCGCCGGGTTTAAGACCCGAGACCTGCGCGAACATCATAACGAGGAGCGCATACTGCGCCACGTTCCAGTTGTTTGCAACGAGCATATCGTTGCTTCTCTGATTGAGTATGGCGCAAAGCCTGTCGCCCGAGACGTTGAAGGTCATACTGTAAGCGCAGGGATAAAGCGCCATTTCCGACAGGTCGGCGTGATTGTATATGTTCGTTATCATCCTGCGGCTCGCGGGATTGTGTTTAAGATCGTACAAAACTCTGTCGACCTGGTCGAACATACCCTCTTTATATTTGTGCTTTATGCCGAGCTGATAACCGTAGGCTTTGCCAATCGTACCGTTTTCGTCAGCCCACTGGTCCCATATATGGCTTTCAAGCTCGGATATTTTATTCGACTTTTTCTGCCATATCCACAAAAGCTCCTGCGCGGCGGACTTTATAAACGTGCGGCGTATCGTCAGTATCGGAAATTCCTTCGACAGGTCGTATCTGTTGACGATGCAGAACTTTTTTACCGTGTGCGCCGGCGTGCCGTCGTCCCATTTAGGGCGCACTTCAAGCTCCGTGTCCCATACGCCGTTATTCAATATATCATTACAGTTATCAATAAAAACCTTATCTGCGTAGCTCATGATATATCCCTCATAATATTATTTGTAATATTTTATCATAAATCCGCGCGTATGTCAAGACCTATCGCGCTTTTCATTTCAAGAATTCTTCTTACCGCCGAGTCGAGGCGCTCCTCCGGCACGGCGCCGTTTCTTACGGCGTTAAGGATGCAGTTATAGCCCTCCTCAAAAAGCGAGGTTATTATCATATCATTGCCGCACAAAAGCGCGCGAACGCACGGATCGGCTCCGTTCGTGAACTGCCTTATCGCGTTCATCGTAAGCGAATCCGTTATTATTACGCCGTCGAAGCCCATCTTTTCACGCAGGTATTCGTGTATCGGGCGCGAAAGCGAGGCGGGATATTCGGGATCGAAGCAGTTGACGATATTGTGCGACACCATAACGCTCTGCGCGCCGGCTTTGATACCGGCTTCAAACGGCAAAAGATCCGCGCTTTCAAATTCGGAAAGCCCGCGCACGTCGGTCGACATACCGTAATGCGTGTCGGAATTGCCGCCGTAGCCCGGAAAATGTTTGAGCGACGTGCAGAGTCCGCGTCCGACCATGGCGGAAACGCTCGTTTTTATAAATTCCGCGCACATCTTTGGCGTATGGCCGAAGGAGCGTTTCGCTATATACTTCTCTTCATCGGCGGTGTAGTCGCAGACGGGCGCGAGGTCGTAGTTTATACCCATCGACAAAAGCAGCTCCGCCTTCTCCTCCGATTCGGCTTTTACCGCGTCAAAGCCGCCCTCGGCGAAAATATCCTTCGGCGACTTGAACGGCTCGGCTCTGTACTGCGGGAATTTGCTTATCCTTACGACCGTGCCGCCCTCCTCGTCAGCGGCGAACAAAAGCGGTGTTTTCGCCCTTTTGCCGCAGCTTTTCGTAAATTCAAGCACCGTTTCCTTATTCTTTTTTTCAAAATGGCGGGCGAAAAGCAAAAGCCCGCCGAGATGAAGCCTTTCAACAAGCTCCTCCGCGCCCTCGTCGGGACAATGCGCCAGAAACAGCTGTCCCACCTTTTCTTCAAGCGTCATGTTTTTTATGATATTTTCCATATTCCTGCCTTTATCCTTTATAATATACCGGAAAGCGGCGTTTTTTAACGCTTATCCCTCTTTTTTAAAAACAGGGGCTGCCTTGCGACAGCCCCGACGTACGCGCCAAAGGCGCTTTTATGCGGTTTATTTAACGGGCTCGATCAAGCCGTAGCTGCTTCCCTCTCTTTTGTACACGACGTTGATCTTGCCGGACGCTTCGTTTTCAAACACGAAGAACGTGTGATCGAGCAGATTCATCTGCAGTATCGCTTCCTCGGCGGTCATGGGTTTGATATCGAATTCCTTTACTCTGATATCGAACTCCTTCTCTTCCTCCGTCTCCGGTACGTCCGCTGTCGCGGCGGCGAAATCCTTGTTCCTTATCCGCTTCTGCAAACGGGTCTTGTGCTTTCTTATCTGCCTTTCTATCGAGTCCATCGCCGAGTCAAGAGCGGTCTGGAAGGTGGGCGCGTTTTCCTCCGCACGGAACAGAGTTCCGTAAACGTTGATCGTAAGCTCCAGCTTTTTGTCGTCGTTTTTCCGTTCCTTGAGCGTTATTTTCGCCTCGGTATCGGGACCGAAAAACTTGTCGAACTTTTTGAGCTTTTTGTCGAACAGCTCGCGGAGATCGTCGGTCAATTCCACCTGTTTCGCTACTACCAAAATTTTCATACTCTTTACCTGACCTTTCTTACGGTAATCAGCGGCTTTTCTTCCGCTGCGATTATATTATATCATACTTTTGGGAAAAAGTAAATAAAATTGCAGAAAAAATATATGAATTTTTGGTAATATTTTCTAAAATTACGCCTCGTTTACTATTTTTTCAAGCGTTTTGGCGTCGCGCGCTTTTCCGTTATACTCACGCAGCTCCCATTCTATCGAAAAATCGAACGAATGGCCGGGCAATATCGTCTGCAAGGGCGACAGCGCCTCCGCCTCTGTAAAGTCCGGGCAGGAGTATATCTCGCACGAACAGCCGCCGTCGGGATAAACGCCTTTTTTGTGGTCGGTCTTGTATCTCTGTATGAATTCCGTGCCG
>CACZVC010000187.1 GCA_902784545.1 uncultured Ruminococcus sp.
GCGAATACGAAATAAACGTCGTCTTTGTTGTCCTTCAGCTGCTTTGCGGTTTCAAGCAGGACGTAGCAGCCGATCCTGTCGTCGAAGGGTCTGCCGATATATCTTTTGCCGTACAGCTTATCGCACGAAGATACGACGGCGGCGCCCTCTCCTATCTTTACCTTGCGCTCGGCTTCACCCTTTGTTTTTACGCCGAGATCGACGTAGTACTTGTCCGGCGAAAGGTCTTTAATATCGACCTTTTCCTCGGGTACGAGCACGCCGGAGGCGCCGTTTTCAAACGCTATGCGGCTGTGCGCGGCGGCGAAGTAGTTTATGCCGCCGACGGGGGCGAGCCTTACGAGACCGTTATCCTGGATGAACGTAACTATAAAGCCTATCTCATCGGAATGGGCGCAGAACATTATTTTTTTCGGCTCGGCGCCCTTGCCGCGCTTCAGCGCGATAACGCTTCCGAGCGGATCCGTGCTGACCTCGTCGACGTACGGTCTTATCATATCGGCGAGCACCTTGCCCACCTTGCTCTCGCGGGAAGAAATACCCTGAGTTTTCATTATTGTTTTGAGTTCGTTTATCATATCAATTCTCCTTTATTTCAGAGGTGTTTCGCTTACGCTGCACAGCGCTGTCCGCTTTGCAAGCTCAAACATCGAATCATAATCTTTTTCGTTTATCACGCAGGAAGCGGAATGGATGTATCTTGTCGGGCACGACACGGCGATAGTCTTTACGCCGCCGGACGCTTTATGTATATGTCCCGCGTCGTTTCCGCCGGAGACGTATTTTTTGAGCTGGCAGGGTATGCCGTGCTTTTTGCCGAGCTCCATCGCAAACGATGTCATCTCCGGCAGATACGCCGTGCCGTAATCCATAACCGATACGGCGGGACCCTTGCCCGTCTCCGCGACGCG
The DNA here is from genome assembly GCA_902784545.1 of uncultured Ruminococcus sp. Lineage (GTDB taxonomy): Bacteria > Bacillota > Clostridia > Oscillospirales > CAG-272 > UBA1248. The sequence goes on from CACZVC010000187.1 coordinate 912, forward strand.
CTTGTGCTCCGGAGTTCCGGCGATATCCGCGACGGCGGTCGATTCAAGCACGAGCGCCATATCGGGCTGTATCCTGTTCGCGGTTATGACCGCGCCGGAGCGTCCGACCTCCTCGCGCACGGTAAAGCAGAAATACAGATCGAAGTCGGGCGTGATCTTATTTTCGTGTATGTAGTTTATAACGTCGCAGAGCACCGCGCAGCCGAGCCTGTCGTCTATCGCCTTGCCCTTTATCATACCGTCGCCGAATCTCACGAAATCTGAATCGAACACGGCGTAATCGCCTATCTCAACGTATTTTTCCGCGTCTTCCTTCGACGCCGCGCCTATGTCTATATACATTTTGTTTATCGGCGTCGCCTTACCGCGCTCCTCCGCGCTCTGCTCGTGTATCGCTTTTGAGGAGATAAGACCGCTTATCTTTTCTTTTCCGTAATCGCCGACGAACAGCTTTCTGCCGCAGAGGACCTTTACGTCAAAGCCGCCGACGGGCTGGAAGTAAAGATATCCGTGCTCGTCCACGTGGGAGATCATGAAGCCGACCTCGTCCATGTGGGCGGAGAGCATCAGTTTTTTGCCGCTTTTGCCCTTTATCATAAAAATGTGATCGCCGATAAAATCTGTAATATGCTCGTCATACTTGCCCTCAAGCTCCCGGCAGATGACGTCCGCGACCTCGTATTCACAGCTTGTCGGACCGAAAGCCTGACAAAGCTTTTCAAGCAGTTCGATTCCCTTAGCCATTGTTATCACCTCCGAGCTCCTTTATGAATCCCGCGGCGAGCGCCGCGGTGTCCGCCACGTCGTCAAGCGAGACGACCTCGCTGTACGTATGCATATTTTTCAGCGGTATGGAGATAAGGACGGTCGGAACGCCGAGGCCCACGAGCGGAATGTCGTTCGCGTTCGTACCCGTGCTCGTCGCCTCCACGCACACGGTATGCTTGTATCCGTTCTCCTTTGCGAATTTTATAAGACGTTTCGTAAGTCTGACGTCGGTGATCGCGGAAAGCGATATTTCCGGTCCGTCGCCGACCGTTGTCCTGCGCTTGGCGTCCTTGTTTTCCGGCACCCACGCGCAGCACACGTCGGAGACTATCGCGTAATCGGGTTTAAGCTCGTAAACCGCCGCGACGACCGCGCGCGAGACCTCCTCTTTTGTGGAGAGAAGCAGTATAAGCTCGCCCTCGTAGCCTTCGTTTATGAGCTGTTCTATCGCCGCTATGCCGGCTACGGCGCAGATCTTGTCGTCAAAGCCCTTGCCGCAGATGCGGTTGTTCTGCAGCCGCGTGAGCTTGAAGCGGTAGCCGACCGGCGTTCCTATCGGTATAAGCTCCTCCGCTTTTTCCTTCGACAAGCCCGTGTCGATCATAAGCGCGTCCACCTTGGGAAGCGCAGTTCTGTCCCCGGTCTGAAGATGCGGGGGCGTGGAGACGATAACGCCGTAAAGAGTTTCCTTGCCGTAGATCGTCACGTCAGCCGCCTGAAGTATCCTCGTGTCGAGTCCTCCGACCGGCGCGATACGGAGAAAGCCGCCGTCAAGTATCTCCGTCACCATCATCCCAACCTCGTCCATGTGCGCGTCGAACAGAATGCGCGGATACCCGGGCTTTTTTGCGTGACGGACGAATACGTAGCTGCCGGCGGGCTCGCGGCGCATTTCGTCAAAGTATTTGTCGCGTATGTACTTTAAGGCTTCTTCCTGTCCGTGCTCAAAGCCGGAAACGGAACAGCCGCAGGTCAGCCGCGACGCTAAATCGAATAGGTCTGCCATATATTACATCCTTTCATAAAAAATAAGAATCCAATTCGTAGGGGAGGGGTCTGCCCTCCCGTTTTACGTAGGGGAGGGGTTTGCCCTCCCGTTTTAAATAATAAATAATAAAGAAGAAATAATAAAGAAGAAAAATCGGTGTCGGCAGAGCCGACGATCTGTGCGCTTCGCGCTCTTGGGTGGTCCCACCCCTTACGGGAACCCCCACCGCTCACAAGTTCGCGGCGGGGAACCCCTTTACCCCCCAAACACCCTCTTTCCCCTCCCGTCAAATCAAAGATTTGAGGGGGCGCGGTTATAACCCGCCGTAAGGCGGATTTCATCACCGCAGGTGATTTCATCGCAAAGCGATTTCATCCGTTCGCTTAGGCGGACGGATTTCATTTACTGATTATTTTATGTATTTCGAATACGCTGAACAGAGCTGCCGGGAAAACGGTTTTAAATAAGTCTGATCAAAGCTGTTTTCAAAACGCAGTTCGTTGTTTTTCAAATTGTCACATAGAAAGCCTTTGACCGTAATATATCCTGCCTTGTCCGCGCTGAAAGTGATAAACTTCTGATGTCCGTACGGCTCTTTGATCGTCGCCGTACCGCTTAAAGACTCATAGATAACCGACAATTCGTTTGCAAATTCGGCGAATTCTTTTATATCTATATCCATGTCAGCTTTTGCGGAAAATCCGTCGTTTGTGACAGAGACGGTCATTATTGTATTTGAAGAATATTCTATATCACTTTCAAAGATATTCAAACTTATAGAAAGGCGGAAATTTTCCGTATTCAAAATATGCTCAGACATCTATTATGCTCCTTGAAATTATATATTTGCGGCTTTAGCCGTGCGCGCGGGCGTACCCCCCTCTCGCCCCGCGCGCTTATTATTCGCGCCCCCTCAAATCTTTGATTTGATGGGAGGGGGGAGGGGGTTTGGGGGTGGCGCGGTACGCGCCGTGAGGGGTGGGCGACCCCCAATAAACCGTTTTGCTTTAAAATATCAGTGATGTTATCTTAAACCTAATTTTTTTGCAAGTTCATCAAGATAATCAATATGCCCATGACTTGTGCCGTATAATGTAACATAACCGTCTTTTTCCGCAACGGTTTCTTTGCCAAAATGAATAACGCTATGACCTTTTTTAAGATATACCTGCTCGCCGTATTTCCATGAAGCGTTATATTCATCAACAGCTTTCTTGTAATATGTTTCAAAACAGTTTTTTGCTTTGTCAAGATCACCCATACGTCCGTATATCATACATTCATCAAGCAGGATCAGGTGTCCGTTAAGTGTGTCCATATTGGAAAAGTCTTTACGGTGTTCAAGTATAGACGTTCTGCTGTTCAGCACGTCAAATGCCGGTAATACGAACTTGTCCGCTTCTTTTATAATACTGTCCGCAATTTTTTCAGCAGACTTGTGTATAAGATCAAACGAAGTTTCTTTCTTGCCTTTGCATTGACCAAATCTGGAGCGGATATTACATTCATATTCGTGATAATACTTTTTTGCGGTATTTGAAGGGTTAAAAGTTCTTTCAAAGCTTTCGGGGACCCGTATACCGGTGTTAACATACATTGTTCCGTACATGATGCTGTAAGGCATAACGCTTTGAAAATTTATAACTTGGGATATATCGCCGGAAACAAAACGGTGTAAGGTCCTGCCGAACTTCTTGAAGCCGTGCGGTTTTATATGTTCATAAACCGCGGTTTCTATATCATTAACTTGTTTTGTGATATAAGACTCATTTTTTATCATTGTTTGAAAATTATCCTAATCTTCTAAAGTGTCGCTGCGCGACGAATATGGTGGGTCTCCCACCCCTCACGGCGCTACGCGCCACCCCCCATACCCCCTGTTCCCCT